>JANWXX010000528.1 GCA_025057345.1 Polyangiaceae bacterium
CGGGGTTTACCCTAAGATCTTTCAGCATGAAACCTATGGCGAGCAGGCACGCAAACTCTTTGAGGATGCCCAGCGGATGCTTGATCAGATCATCCGCAACCGTTGGCTTACCGCTCGGGGAGTCTATGGGATCTTCCCTGCCAACGCCGTAGGCGATGATGTCCAACTTTACACCGATGAATCCCGGACCATGCCCCTTGCTTGCTTCCATTTTTTGCGCCAGCAGACCGAGCGTAGGACTGACAAGGCGTTCCGTTGCCTTGGAGATTTCATTGCTCCCCACGCTACTGGACTTCCTGATCACCTTGGAGCCTTCGCGGTCACTGCGGGCTTGGGTCTTGACGATCTCAAGGGCCGCTTCCGGGCCAAGCACGATGATTACAATGCCATTCTCGCAGAAGCTCTTGCAGACCGGCTGGCCGAAGCCTTTGCCGAGTATCTCCATAAGGTAGTCCGGGACGTCTGGGGGTATGGAAGTTCGGAGGATCTTTCCATGGAAGACATCCTTGCCGAGAAATACAGGGGGATACGCCCAGCCGCCGGCTACCCTGCCTGTCCAGACCACACGGAGAAGGGGATCCTTTGGTCCCTGCTGGAGGTCGAGAAGCGGACGGGCATACAACTCACCGACTCTTTTGCCATGTGGCCCGGTGCGAGCGTCAGCGGTCTCTACTTTGCCCATCCGGAAGCTCGGTACTTCTCCCTCGGGAAGATCGGCCGGGATCAGGTCCAGGACTATGCTGCTCGCAAGGGGATGACCTTGCAGGAGGTCGAGCGCTGGTTGGGGCCTAACCTTGGGTACGAACCTGAGCACTGAAGCGTGTGCCTGCAGCGAAAGAAACCCCTTGCAGGGCGTGATGGGCCATGGCACAGCTTTCGCCCCTTGCTCGCCTGGAGGAGGCGGGCTGCCAACCCATAAGGAATCTCATGAGTATTCAGGAAGAGCGCGACGATCAAGTAGCTGACCCTAACGCCCGCGGCGCCCGCAAGGGCAAGCGGCTCGCAGGCCGCCTAGGTATCGGCGCCGATTATGTCTTCGACTACAAAGATCCCCAAACCCTTCGTTATTTCGTGACCGAGCGTGGTCGGATCGCCCCCCAGCGCATTACTGGGTTGTCCTCGCGCCAACAACGTCAGCTTGCTCAAGCGATCAAGCGTGCCCGTCAGATTGCCCTCCTACCCTTCACAGGCAGCGAACTCTGAGCATTTTGCCACAAAGTTGGCCCGAGGTTTCCCGGAGAGGTACCCCCGGTGACCTCCCACGATGGCCGCACAGCGCACCCTGGATGAGCTGACCACCCTCTGCAAGGCCGCCGAGGCCTTGGCTGCCCGTCGCAAAGAGCGCCTTTCCACAGCACACCTCCTGCTTACCATCACTGCACACGAGGGTGCAGCTGCAGGAATCCTAGATGTTCACCGGATCTCTCCAGAAAAGCTGGAGCGGGCCGCGCTCTCGGCGCTCCCAGAGGAGGATGCTTCGCTGGTGCGACGAGCCATCCAACAGGCTCGGGAACTGGCCTCACGTACCAAGTCGGAGCGCCCTGGCTCTCAGCATGTGCTCCTAGCGTTGCTCAGCGAGCGATCCAGCGCAGCCTTTGTACTCCTGCAACGCTGCGGCGTTGACCCCGGACGTCTCAGGACCGCCACCATGCAGATTGCCGTGGGAGTAACTGCTCCGAGGCGCATTCCTTCCCAACCTCCCCCCCCCCCTGCTCGCCCTCCCCAAGGGCCCTCCAGCGCGGTGGCAGTGAGCGTTGTCCCGTGCCCCCGCTCGGCCTTGCCTATCCCCCCCTTGATTCAGGCTCCGCCGCCTTCATCGCTTCCCACCCTCCCGCTTCCTGGGGTGCCGCCCTCCTCTTCCGGAATGCCCGCGGCGCTTGTGACTGCCCCTGTTCCAGCCTCTACCCTTCTGCCAGGTCCACTTGTTGCTACGCCTGCTCGTAAGGCCTCCCCTCTCTTGGCCAAGAAGCCGGTGGTTCGTGATCTTCCTGCGCAGGAGAGGGTCAAGATAGATCCTCAACGATTTCCCCTGCTAGCGACACTGGGAAAGAACCTGACCCTAGCGGCACTCCGGGGGGAGGTGACACCGGCACTGGCAAGGGCGAAAGAGATCGAGCAGTGCCTCGACGTGCTGGCCAAGCGGCATGCCAACAACCCGGTGCTGGTAGGTCCTCCCGGCGTGGGCAAGACTACGACGCTGCGTGGCATAGCAGCGGCAGCAGCCGCAGCAGCGGAAGGGAGCTTGGATGATCGAATCTTCTTGGAAGTAACGCCAACAGAGCTGCTAGCAGGGACAGGGCTACGAGGGGCCTTGGCGGAGCGGATCGGGCAGCTCTGTAAGGAGGTGGTGGCCAGCGAAGGGCGGGTGGTGCTGGTGCTGGACGACCTGCACCGGCTCTTTGGCCCGGAGATGGACCCGGAGGTGGGTTCGGAGCTACATGTGGCCTTGGCTCGGGGGGAACTTCCTTGCATCGGGGCATCCACCGCGGAGGATTTCCGGCGGGTGGTAGAGCAGGATGGTGCACTGGCGAGGAGGTTCACAGTGATCCCACTAGAGGAGCCTAGTCGGCAACAGGCACTCGAGATCCTTGAGGGGGCCTGCAATGAGCTGGGAAGGTACCACGGGGTGAGCTACCCAGCGGAGGTGCAAGCGGCAGCGGTAGACTGGACCATGAGGTACCTGCCAGGGCGAGCACTCCCGGACAAGGCGCTAGGAGTACTGGATCTCGCGGGGGCGCGGGCTAGGCGCCGAGGCCAGAAGGAGGCATCCCTCTCCCAGCTTGCGGCGGTGGTGGCGGATGCAGCGGCGATCCCTCCAGAGCGGCTGCTGGCCACCGACGCAGAGCGGATGCTCAGGCTGGAGCAGGTGTTGGCAGAGTCAGTGGTAGGGCACGGAGCTCAACTGAGCCGGATCGCGCGCTTGCTCCGGAGAAACGCAGCAGGTCTTCGGGGAAGACGCCCGATCGGAACGTTTCTGCTCCTAGGTCCAACGGGGGTAGGTAAGACCGAGAGCGCCAAAGCGGTAGCACGAGCGTTGTTCCACAGCCCGGACGCAATGACACGGCTGGACATGGCCGAGTT
>JANWXX010000529.1 GCA_025057345.1 Polyangiaceae bacterium
TGGTGGCTGCCTCCCCAGGGACCAGTTTGTTGTCGACAACGAGGAGACAACCTGGCTCACAGGATACCGCGACCTTGTGAAGCCCGGGGGAAAATTGATCGAGGATACCTTGGGCAAAGGTGGCGAGATCCTGGTGGGAGGCGTAGCGAGCGAGGGCGAGGGCAGCGAGGGTGGAGGCGCGGGCGCCCTGCTTTGCATCGCGTCGGGCACGGATGGCTGCCTTGAGTGCCTCAGGGGAAGGAGCTTCTCGGTCTGCGGCCTCGAAGTGGGCAGCGGCCTCGTCGAAATTCCCAGCCTGGGCAGCCTTAATCCCCCGGTCAAATGCCTCAGCAGCCATCTTGATCTGTTGGGGAGTGGGGTTCTTGGCCAGCGCAGGGCCAGCGCATACGAACAGCGCCGCCCCTGCCAGGGCTGCCCCAAGGGGGGGAGCAAGCCAGGGTACAGAGTGTCCAGGAGCCACGTTGGAGCTAACGGTGCCCCTCTCCGGGTTCAGCGTCAACCAACAGGCCCGAAACAAGGTCGGGAGGGCTTCAGGGGGCCTTTTTTCCCCCTGGCACTCTGGGCCACCCAGCGTATCGTAAGGACCGTGCCACTGCTTGATCGGAAGAAAAGCCTCCTAGGTGGAGCATCCCTTGTCCTGCTCGGGGTCG
Organism: Polyangiaceae bacterium; assembly: GCA_025057345.1. Taxonomy (GTDB): domain Bacteria; phylum Myxococcota_A; class Polyangia; order Polyangiales; family Polyangiaceae; genus JANWXX01. The sequence continues at coordinate 651 of JANWXX010000529.1, forward strand.
CCTGCTTGCCTACCCGCCCGGAGGGCGAGCTACGTCGCGTCATCGATGAGCCTGATGCGGGGCCAGTAGGGCCGGTAGAGGTGCCCACTACGGGAGGAGGAGGGAATGGGCAAGCCCCGGCGGATCCTCACGGGCTAGTGGGGGTAGATCCTTCTCACGGACGGTTCACTGGAGGAATGCGGGCGGTGCTCCAAGGGAGCGGCTTTGCTAAAAAGCCTCGGGTATGGTTCGGGACGACGGAGGTTCCTCCGGGAGATGTGGTGGCCATCTCCACCAAGAAGATCCAGGTGGTGACGCCGCCAGGAGTTCCTGGTCCAGTCGAGGTCCGGGTACAAAACGGCGACGATACCTCCACCCAGCGCGTGCTTCCTGGTGGATACACCTACGATGCCTTCTATGCCGAGCCGGACAGCGGGCCCACGTCCGGGGGGACTCAACTCCGTATTCTAGGCTCGGGGACTTCCTGGTCCAAGGGCACACAAGTAAAGATTGGCGACAAACCCTGCGAAGGGGTCCAAGTGTTGGGGCCTACCGAGCTGGTCTGCACCACCGTTGCGGCGGCTCCGGGGGCCCGGAGCCTCACGGTGATAGACGCTGATGGTACAGCAACTTCGGTGCTCGACGCTTTTGTCTACGCAGACAGCGACAATGGGTTTCGGGGGGGGCTCTCGGGGGATCCGCTCCCGACACCACCGGCGGAGGGACAACCCCCGATAGGTAGCCTCCGGGTGCTTGCCTTCGACAGCTATACGGGTGCTCCGCTGGTGGGGGCGCGGGTCTTCGTGGGGACAAACCAGGTCGGGGTACTCGGAGCTAGCGGAGTGATACAGGTGGATGGGGTGATCGATGCCACCACTCCAAAAGGGCCCTCCGGAGCCCCGAGGCTCACTGTGACCGTGGCGAAGAAGTGTTCCAAGCCTACTACCTTCGCTGGTGTCTCCGTGGACACGGTGACCATGTACCTGGACCCTGTCCTGTCGCCGGACTGTGCCCCACCAGAGGGAAACCCTCCCCCCACTGGCGGCAAGCCTAGCATCGGCACTTCCGTCTCCGGCGAGGTTCGCTTCCCCTCCGATGTTGAGTTCAAGCAATCCCCCTGGTCCACAGTTCCTGCGCCCGTTTCCCCGGGCGAGCGCAGGGTAGCCTACATCTTCAACACTACCACCGACCCAAGGGCTGCCTTCAAGCTCCCTGACGCTTCTCAAGCAATCACCGAGGAGAGCGCTGGTACCATAGGGTACTCCTTCTCCTTCTCTTCCTCCCAGGTGGGAAACCTCACCCTCTATGCGCTTGCAGGCATTGAAAATCGCACCAAGGTTCCCCCGACCTTCACCGCCTATGCCTTCGGTGTAGCTAGGGGTGTCTCCACCAAGCCAGGAGAGGTGACCGAGGAAGTTACCATGGTTATCGACAGTACTCTCGATCAATCGGTGACTCTCCAGGTGGAGCCCCCAGTCCCGGGAGCCAAGGGGCCCGATCAACTCCAAGTGACGGTGGCTCTCAGCTTGGGTCACGCAGGTTTTGCCATCTTCCCTGGCGCTCAAAAAACCCTCCCTATGCCAGTGCAAGGCGATCTAACCTTCGTGGGTTTGCCCCCCCTCATCAACTCGCTGGCTGGTCTACGCTATGTGGCTACAGCCATGGCGGGCACAGGCCCTCAGCTCCTGCTCCCGGTGGCCTCCGCGGGGAGCTCCGCCTTCCAAGATACCTCCAAGCCTCTGCTGGTCGATGGCTTCGTGCATCTGCCCCGGCTGAAGATCCCAGGGGCTTCCCTTTGGGATGGCGTAACCTACCAGTTGGACGACCCGGGAGGAGGAGTCCCTCCGGATCTGATTCTCTATGACGTCAGCAGTGGAGGTGGTCTGGTAAACTGGACCATCGTGACCCCAGGCGACATGAGCGGAGTAGTAGTCCCAGACCTCCGAAAGATTCCCGGAGCCGGTTTGGTGCCGGGGCCCGTAACGATGACTGTGAGCGCAGCCAAGCTCCCTGATTTTTCTTACCATGCTCTCCGCTATCGGGATCTGAACCGTACCAACTGGCGGGCCTACGCTCAGGATGTTTTCTATACCCAGCTTTCTCCCTGAGCGCTGGCTGCACCGGGGGGTAGCAGCAGGGGTGGTTTACCTGGCCACCAGGGCTGTAGGGTGCCGCTTTGATCGCTCCGACCGGTGGCTTGATATCACCGAAGTAGGCGGTTGTGAGGAGGGAAAGATTCGCTGCGCCAAAGGTCTTCAGCGGTGCGAAAACCGCCGCTGGAGGCAGATCGATGACTGCGCGGCAAAAGGGTTGCTTTGCGACGAGAACGTGGGCGCTTGCACCCAGTGCGTACCGAACTCCGTCACCTGTCGCAACGGCGATGTGGTGGCCTGCCACCCCGGAGGACAGAGCTATGACGTCTACCAAGTGTGTGACCGACAAGCAGGGCT
>JANWXX010000052.1 GCA_025057345.1 Polyangiaceae bacterium
GTGCGCGAGGCGGTTCGGACCTTTCTTGCAAACCCCAGTGTTCCTCGGCACTTGGCCCTGGGTGCGTAACTCCTAAGTGTGTGTACCACGAATACTGTTTTGTGCAAGAAATTTGCTAGCGGGTGAGGTATTGCCAGAGCCCGTAACGCAATGACCTGCAGTCAAGACCCAAACAGGAGTAATCAAAATAGCAGAGCAAGATCCACCCAAAACGCTATTCACCCACCGTCCCACAAACGCAAAGGCGTTGCCGTTATCGTCGATCCCATTACGGACCTCCTGCTGCCGTTGCCCCAAGGGGTTGCTAGGGGAAGGTGGTGCTGGAGCCTCATCGTGACCAGCACATCCGGTTGCCATCGTTGCAGACGCGGTCAACCAACCAACCAACCAACCAACCGGATGAGAAGCGCATGGAGAACCTCCGAGAGTGTTTTGCAGAGTGTCTTCCCTCAGGTCGCGGGGTGTCAACAAAAAATCGTCCACTGTGGAGCAAGTGCTCCGAGAGGGCTCCCAGAAGGAGGGGATGGCAAATCGCCCCCCTCACCGTCCGGCGGCCTCCTTGTAGCAGAGCCCGACCGCTCCCCCCTGCTTGGAGCAGACCCCACCCTCGCCGCAATCCGTATCCTCGCAGCAGAAGCGGAGGCACACCCCGCCGATGCAGGTCATCCCGTTCTCGCAGAACTGGTTTTTCTCGTAATCGCAGCTCTCGCAGAGCTTCCGGTCGTTGGGGGGACCGTAGCAGGCGAATCCCTTCTCGCCGTAGTCGCAGGCATGACCCGGGTTGGTGCAGGCCTCGCCAGAGACCGGATTGCACGCGATGTCCCCGCCCACTGCGACGCAGGCGCCCCCCGAGGGCGCCGGAATCGGGACGTCGCACGCGGGCTCCAGGCCGGGCCCCGCGCCTCCGGACCCCCCGGTCCCTCCGCAATCGCAGGCGCAGAACTGGACTGCCTCGTTGATGCACTGCTGGTCCCAGTCGTTGTCGCAGCAGTAAGCATCAACCACACATACGGCATCCACGCAAGCAGAGCAGCCCTTCGCGAGCTTAGCCCCTGCGGTGCAGGTGTCGTGTTCGCAGGTGCCTGGTTCGCAGGTGGCGGAGGGGCCCCCCGCCGCGCCCCCATCTCCATTCCCGGAACCCGCCTGCGGGAAGCCACCGTTGCTGCCGCCGGCCCCCCCCTGCCCTCCTGTCCCGCCGGACGAGGTGACCTGGAGGCTCCCCCCCGCGCAGGATACCTGGAGCCCTCCGGGGAGGCCGACCTCCCCAAGCTGCTGGCACAGGGTGGAGTAGCTGGTTGACGGGGGCGTCAGTATCGGGATAGTGAGCTGATCCGGTGGGATAGCGCCATGAAGCAAGAACTGGGGAGAAGCAAGGAGCACGCCGCACACGCGTCGTAGCGGTGCATCGAGATTTTCAAGAGAGGAAGCCAATGTGGAGAGAGGATACCCCAGGATAGCTTCCAGGGCCTCCTGCTCCCCCGGATCTTCGACGAACCCTTCTCCCGTGATACGGTCCTTGAGGGCTACCACCAGATCTCGCACGGTGGCCTCCGGGTGGTTCTTGGCGGTGGCCAGGAGATCGTCAATCAAATCTGGATTTGGGTTCGATGCGAGACGAGCGCAGCTCCCGAAGCGTGATTCCCAACCCAGGCGACCCTGGAAATCAAGACCGCGAAACCCTGGTTCCGCGTTCTTGAGGAACACCCCCACGGAGGCCTGGAATTCCCCCTCGGGCCCGTAGCGATCCGGGAAAGCAGTCTGCGGCGGATTGGGCCAACTCAACGCCCGGTACGCCGCCAGCATGGTCACCCGGGAGGAGCGAGGGACGAGGGCATCTGCCACGCTGTTGCCCCTACGCTTCGGATCCTGCTCTGCAGTCGTCCACGGATCAAAAATAGGTGGGAGTGGATAATCGTTGGACCAACAATCATCCTCAGGGGGAGCTAGGTTGAAGTAAGGACTCGCCAGGATCTGGAGTAGCAGTTCGCGATGAGAGAACCCGGAGGCGACAAACCCCTCGGCTAGCAGGGCAAGCTGATCTCGGGCCGTGGCATTGCGAGGGTAATAGTTAGCAATGGTGAGAGGAGTTCCTAGGACCTCACGCCAGACCTGTTCGACTATGTTGAGCACCACCAGATAGGCAAATGCCTCGTCTGTATCCTCCACGGTTCCGTCGGGCTTTTGAGAGAGGCCCTGGAGCCGTAGTTTCCGGAAGCCTTCCTGAAGTGAAGTGGCGAGATCCCAGGGGGAGGTTTTATCCCCCTTGAGGTTGCCGAAGAGAGCGTTCACCTTGGCGATGTCTGGGGGGATTTGATCCTTGGGAGCAAAGCGCCCGCACGCTTCCGACCACCCCCAGGGTCGTGCTTGCCCGGCATCCACGAAGCCATCGAAGCGAAGGGGCGCATGCATGCGGGTAGGCCCATCATGGGTTTCATCCGGTGAAGGCCCCGAGGAGGCCCCAAAGAGGGCGCGCTCTAGAAGTACAGGTACCGGGAAGTGACGGTTGAGCTCCGGTTCGTCGCTGAAGGTCACGGAGAATTCGGTGTTGTGGCAAGTCAAGCATACTGGATCCCGACGTAGGTAAACTCCGTCGAACCAGGCACCGAAATCGTTACGCCGGGCAAGCTCCAGCTTATCCGGTGCCGCATTGGCCCCTGGATAGGTCAGCTTGAGCATGGCGAACAAGTTGGCGACGTACACAGGCGATACGTCATCCAGCTTGAGTGAAGCCAGAATCACATCGCGCAGAGTAAAAGGCCCCTGCCCATCCCCCTCCACCATGTCAGGAGGTTGATCCCGAACCAGCTCCGCCACTGCAGTTCCCTCGCCTCGTAGGGTGGTTCCATAGCACCCCGGATTGGCCTGGTCTTCGGTACGCTGCACCCGGAGAAAATCACGATAGGCGTCGATCCAGCGGAACAGGAATTCTTCCCGCCCCATCATCGCCACCACTGCCGCTCGCCGCCCGGGGCTTAGGGTGCCTATGCCGCTAGCTCCCTTCTCCAGCGCATCGACCCCTGCAATCAGATCAAGGTAAAGCTGCACCTCCGCCTGCCCATAGGGCTTGCGCCCCAGCGTCGCCTCAATCGCCCTTCGTACAAAGGCCTGGGTAGATCCCTGGCATGGCCCGGTGTCACCGCCGGCCGCCCCGGCTGCGCCTGCACCTCCCGCGCCTCCGGCTCCAGCAGGTTCTGCTCCACTCCCCCCGATGCTTCCCCCGGAACCTCCGAAAGTGCCTCCGATTCCCCCTGCCATACTGCCGCCCCCTGCCCCCGCCGGGTTGGTACTGGAGGAGATCCGTTCGCCACCTCCGCAGGCCCAGAGCATGGAGGCGAGAACCAAGGCACCCATCCTTCGGCTCACGAGGTCACCCCCAGCAGCCGGGCCACCACGCTCTGGGCGCCCTCCAACTCCCCAGCGACCCCTTGTACGTCGCTCACACCAAAGCTGTCCGGGAAGAAAGGCCAAATTCCTAGGGCTAGCATCGCTGCCATCCGGTTCTCTGCGGGCGTAGTAAAGGTTGTTGCACGTCCATCGGGACCAATCGCTCCGTAAATTCCTCGCCGCGCTGGCCCCCCCAGGTACATGGTAACGTAACCGTAAGGCCAATGGTTACGACCTAGCTCTCCCTGTGCTCCAGGGGATCTCCCGAACTCCATCGACAGCACGATCATCGTCCTATCCAGATTGATCTTCTTTGGATCCTTCTCTCCAGGCTCGTTGATCATCGGCAGGAGGGCGCCAAGAAAGTTGTGAAAATTCCTGGTCTGCGTATATGGATTTTCTGCATGCGTATCGTATCCACCCCCACCATCCGCGGGGAGCAACCCACCGTCGATGACGCAGCAGTAGCGCGCAGGCTCCTTAGGGTGAGTCAGCAGGTGCGTCGCCAGCCGCAAGCTCATGGCCGGTAGGTTGGTGGAGCTGTCCCCGCACACCGTTGAGCTGATCGGGGTGAACAGGGCAGGGTCGAGCACCTCCTTTACGCCGTCCACGTTCTTCACAGAGCGGGCAGCCTGCTCCAGCTCTCCCAAACGCGGCGCCCTCAGCAATACGTCCTTGCGTGAGATCCGCTTCTTTTGCTGGGAGATATACTGCTCCAGGAGGGCATCGTGGCGCTCCCGCTCCGGGAGGGAGCCGACCCCCTTGCGCTCCAGCGTGGCGCTGAGCTGCGCGATTCCATCCACCTTGATCAACAGGGGGCGGCTGCTCCCCGGGAGCAACCCGGTGGCGACCGAGGCCAGCACGTTGTCGCTGGGGATGTAGCTGGTGGCGAAGGTATATGTGTACGGGGAGCGCCGGTCCGCCTCGCTCCCGGTGAAGTGCCGCGCCACGTGCGCCCCGAGGGAGGCCATGGACGGCGCCCCCAGCGTACGACCGCAGAGCGCCAGGGGGATCGCCGCCTCGTGGGGCTCCAGGTCGTGGCGCGTGACCACGATGCGGAGGCGATCCAGGAGATCCTTGCGGGCGAGCAGCGGCGCCGCGATGGGCCCGAGGTGGACCGTCTTCCCCAGCGCATCCTGGGCAAAAGGAAGCAGATCCACGGAGCTCAAACCACATTTTTTGAGCGCATCCACCAGGGGGGACCCACCGGGTTTGTCAAACGTGTAAAGCTGGGTGTTGCGAAGCGCCGGGTCCGGGTCATCCGGCCGACCGTACTCGGGCACGCCGTAGAAGGACTCCCAGGTGGAGAGGCCACCGTAGAGGAAGCACTCCAGCACGTTGAAGGCCCGGGCAGAGGAGGGGAGCACCTGCTCCGGCAGGTCTCCGGAGCCAAAGGCCCGCCGGGCCAGCAAGGCAGACCCGAGACCTGCCGCGGCAGCGCCCTGGAGGAAGGATCGACGAAGCATGCTTTTCCTGATTCTCCCACAACAAGAGCGCCCTGTCCGCAGGAGCTATTCGAGCTGCGCCTCGCCTCCCTGGAGGGCCCAGGCGAGCATGTCGGAGCCTCCCATGGAGAGCTCGGAAGGGAGCTGATCTCGGGGGAAGAAGCGGGCCTCGCGGATCTCCAGGGCATTGACTGGACCGCGGAGGGGCCCCCGGACGTCCGCCACGACGCACACGGTGACCGCGTGGAACCGGGGGTCCCGATCCGGTCGGGAGTAGACGCCGGAGACACGGCGGATCCGGGTCACGGTGGCTCCAGCCTCCTCATCGACCTCGCGATGCACCGTGGAGGTCAAGGTCTCGTGCCACTCCAGGGTGCCACCAGGCAGCGCCCAGCCTCCGGTGTCTGCCCTGCGGATCAGAAGCACGTTCCCCTCGGCGTCCAGCCCCACCACGACCACCCCCACCACCGGGCGTCGGAGCAGGTGCCGGGCGATCTCGTGGAGCAAGCCGTAAGCCTGGCGAGGGAGCAGCGAGAGAGGTCCGCGCATGGGCGTCGCATAGCACCCACCCTCCAGGAACAGAAGGCCAGGGAACCACGTAGGTGTACGATGAGGCGCGATGAAGATCGAAGTGGAGCGGGTCATCGAGGGGAAGAGCCCGGTGGAGGCGCTCTGGCCTTACGTGGCCAACACCGAGCGGACCAACCGTGCCGTAGGGATGGCCCCGGTCCAGTACCGCCCGACCAGCGGCGGCGCCGCCCGATTCATCGGCGCGACCAACCTGGGCGGCTTCGACGTCGAGTACGACGAGCGCCCCGCCGAGTGGGAAGAGGAGCGCTACTTCCGCATCGACCGCCGCATGCACGCCGGCCCCGTCGCCGGCATCGACATGCGCTTCTTCTTCGAGCCACGACCCCCGGGGAGCACCGTCTGCATCCGCCTCGCCTTCGAGCCCAGGACCGCGCTCCTGGCGCCCATCCTCCGGCTCCGGGCGCGCCAGTCCATCGATCAGATCGTCCAGGAAATCGAGCGGATCGACCACGTACTGGCCCGGGGGCAGCGACCGACCCTGTCGACCCACGGCCAGGTGAACGAGGCGGCGCTGACCGCGGCGCTCCGGGGGCTCCAGGGGAAGGTGAACGCCGCGGTCCTGGAGCGGCTGGCTCGCCTGCTGCGGGAGGGGGACGACCTGGAGGTGACCCGGCTGCGCCCCTACGAGCTGGCCGATCAATGGGGCGAGGAGCGGCGCCCGGTGCTGGAGGCCATGCTCGAAGGGGTCAAGGCCGGCCTCTTCGAGCTGCGCTGGGAGCTGATCTGCCCGAGCTGCCGGGTCGCCGTGGAGACCATCCCGACGCTCCAGCAGCTGAGGGACCATGGAAGCTGCCAGCTCTGCGAGCTGGACTTCGGCCTCGACACCGACGAGGCCCTGGAGGTCTCTTTCTCCCCGGCGAAGGCGGTGCGCAACTTCGCACCGGGGCCCTTCTGCATCGCAGGACCGGCACTTGTTCCCCACGTGGTCAGTCAAGCACTGCTGCCTCCGGGGGGCGCTGCGACGCTGCCAGGCCCCCGGGTGCCAGGGCGCTACCGGGTCTTTGTCCGGGGGGGAGCCCGGGGGCAGCTTCTCGTCGAGGAGGGCGCTCCAGCGGAGGCGACAGCGGACGTGAGCGCGCTCCCGGAGCGGCTGGCGCTGGCGCCCGGGGGGCGGTTGCAGCTCCGGAACCCGTGGGACGAGCGCCACGCCAAGATCGAACGGACCGCCTGGGCACACCAGGCCGTGACGGCCCGGGATCTGAGTACGCTTGCCGCCTTCCGCCGGCTGTTTTCCTCCGAGCTGCTGCGCCCGGGGGCGTCCCTGCGGGTGGCCAGGGTGGCGCTTTTCTTCAGCGATCTCACCGGCTCGACCCAGCTCTACTCGACGGTGGGGGACGCGGCGGCCTTCCGGCTGGTGCAGGATCATTTCGACCTGATCTTCCGCCTGGTCGAGGGGCACCACGGGGCGCTGGTCAAGACCATCGGGGACGCGGTGATGGCGGCCTTCGCGGACGAGCTGGATGCGGTGGCGGCGTCGATGGCGATCCTCGCGGCCTTCGAGGGGTTCCGGAGGGAGCACCCGAACGGGGCCAGGACCCACGTGAAGCTGGGGGTCTTCGCGGGGCCCTGCTACGTGGTGACGGCCAACGGGATCCTGGATTACTTCGGGCAGACAGTGAACATCGCGGCGAGGCTCCAGGGGCAGGCGGAGAGCGGGGAGCTGGTGATCTCCGGGGAGCTGGCGGACGAGGCGCTGGCCCGGGGGCTGGTGGCCAAGGGGGCGGTGCGTGGGCGGCAGGAGGTGCGGCTCAAGGGGGTGGACGGCGGGGTGCCCATCGTACGCCTCGTCTCCGCCTAGTTGGCGCTGGGCGGCGGCGGTGCTACCTCCGCGGCGATGCCGTCCAAGCCGACCCTGTCCCCCGAGGCGCAGCAGGCCTTTCTGCGGGGGTTGATCGAGCGCGTCGCCAGCGCCAGCCAGGGGCCTCGCCCCCCCGTCGTGGTCTTCGATCTCGACGGCACCCTGCTCGACAACCGCCCCCGCACCGTGGCCATCCTGAGGGAAGTGGCCTCCGTCTGGGAGACCACCCGCCCCGAGTCCTCCCGGATCCTCGCCTCCGTGGAGGTGGAGAACATCGTCTACGGTCTGGCGGACAGCCTGGCCCCCATCGGGGTGACCGACGAAGCGCAGGTGGCCGAGGCCCACACCCACTGGCGCGCGCGCTTCTTCACCGACGAGATGCTGCGCCACGACGTCCCCGTGGAGGGAGCCACCCAATTTGTTCGTGCTGTGTACGACGCAGGCGCCACCGTGGTCTACCTCACCGGCCGTGATCTTCCTAACATGAGCCTGGGAAGCTGGCAGAGCCTCCGAGACCACGGCTTCCCCATCGGCGTCGCTGGCACCGAGCTCGTCTGCAAGCCAGCCTTCGAGATCAGCGACGAGGTGTTCAAGCGTGACCAGGCTCCGCTCCTCCGGAGGCTTGGCGATGTGGTGGCTTCCTTCGACAACGAGCCCGGCAACTGCAATCTCTTCCTCCGCACTTACCCTCAAGCTGCCTCCGTGCTTCTCGACACCCAGCACTCCAATCAAGCTCCCCCCCTTGATCCAGGGGTCATCGTCCTACGGAACTTCGCCTTCTGATGCGTGTAGCCTGGGCCTCCCTCCTGCTCTTGTCCTCTTGCTTCTCGGCACCTCCCACGGTTCAGGAGCGTGAGGCTCCTGCGACCAATGCCTCCATCAGCCCCAACGCCTCCATCCTTCCAGCCCCCCTTGCCAGTACGCTCCCAGCTCCCCCAGCGTCCAGTGGCCTCCGGCCCCCTTCCCCTCGTCCTCCCCCCAGTGCTCGTACTCCACTCGGGCCTACCTCCGCAACACCTCCAACAAGCTCCAACCTCTCACCATTCACCGAGCTTCCCCTCGCCGAACCGCTCCGCGCCGACAGCGTTCTTCCCCCTGATCCCCTGACCTCCCGAGAGGTGACCGGTCTGATGTTGGTAGCCGACTGGCGCTGGTCCGAGATCCCTTCTCCGCCCCGGATTCCCGAGGTTTCCCCCGAAGGACTTGCGGCCGCCCGCCGCCTCACCTCCTTCAAGTGGCTGATAGCCGCTACCGAGAACGGTCGGCTACGCATTCTTTTTGATACCCGCCCATTCCCCCTTCCTCTAGGCTCTGAACTCCGAGCCCGCGCGGACCGTCTAGGCCACCTCCTCATCTTTCCAGGAGGCAAGGAGTACCGCGCAGCCCCCCCGGGTTCGCTCCGCGCGCTGTTCGGAGACCGGCGGCTGGATGTTCTCCCGCTGTCTCCGGGGGAGGTGACGCCACGCCCTCCCCCGGCGGCTCGCGGCAGGCTGATCTCGCAGCGAACCGAAGTCGCTTCCCGAGTGGGTTCGGTGGTGCTGGATACCGTCAGCCTTCCAGAGCCTAACCTGGGTGTCGCTCTCCTCTGTCGCCTCCTCCTTGAGTTGATCGCCGTAGACCCAACCCTCCCGCTCTGCGCTTCTGGCCTCTTGCCGGTCCGGGCTCAGTTCACTTGGCGCTCCGGGAGTGGGATCACCTTCGAGGTCCAGGAATACTCCCGGCGTATGGAGCTTCCAGTGGGGGAAGTAACTTGCCCTCCTTTCGGTGCCCAGATGGCCGCTACGATGGTACCTCCGCAGCCTTCAGGAGTGCTCCTTACCCGAGAGGAGTCCGCAGCGTTCCGGCTTCGGCCTGCAGAGGTTGTCGTGCCGGGAAAGGATGCTCCTGCCGAGGGTTTCGTAGCCCGGAATGCTACCGATGGGCTGCGCTACCTGCTCGTGGACGGAGTTCCGGCGGCCTGGGTGCTCCCAGGAGAGGACGCCGTACTCCCTGGCTTTCCCCGTGGTCGTTATATGGTTCAGTGGCGCACCTTCCTAGGGGATCGGATCGAGGCACCTAAGCTGGTCGAAGCCCCCGCTCGGATAGCCGTGGGTGAGCCTCCGCCTGAACCTCTCCCTGCGACCAGCCTACGCTGAACCTCCCGAATGCAGATAGGGTACTGTGGATCGTTGACCCTACCTGGTGGGGAATATGCTGCATACCCCGCCTTTGGGTCGAGGATGAAGAGGTAGTTCGTGACAGGTGTTCTTGATGTCCCAGTGACCGCGCACCATGCTCACCCCCAGCGCCAGGCATCTACTATCCGCACGGTAGCAAACAACGGGAGTGCTGTCATCGTTGTGTCGAAGGCAATGCGTCGCAGGTCGACAATCCCCTTGGAGAAGTCGTCCATCTGCGACCAGACCGACACGTAGGAACAAAAATCCCGGGCCCAGCCATCGTCCAACACCATCTCTCCGATCCCAATGACGAAGAGCCCCACCGTGACCAACATCCCTAGCACCAACGCCATGAGCTGGCTTCGGGTCATGGCACTCATCAATGTCCCCAACGCCAGGTAGGAGCACCCCACTCCAAAGACCCCCAGGTACCCGGTGCCCACCACGTTCCAGTCCAGGTCACCGGTCTTGCGGATGACCGCCATGTAGAGCACCGTCGGTGCCCACATCGCCACGTAAGTAGTTACCGCCGCCAGCCACTTCGCCAGCACCAACCCTGTCGTCGATACCGGCGCTGTCATCAGCGTCTCGATGGTGCCGCTCCTCCGCTCCTCCGCGAAGGCGCGCATCGTCAGCCCAGGGCATAGAATCAGCAGCGGAAGGTAAAGAAAGATCGTGCCCCCGAAGAACGCTTGCACAGGGCCATGATCGGCCACCACGTCGGGCTGCCTGGCGAAATGCCCCAGCAGCAGGGAAAAATGTAGCCCCTGAATCACCAGGAACACCACGATGATCACCCACGCCAGAGGTGTCACGAACATCGCGAACAGCTCCCGCTTGTAGACCGGCCAGAACCCTCTCACCCTGCACCTCCCTCGACGCCATCTTCCAGCTTTGCCGTATCGTCCGTAAGCTGGGCGAACACTTCGTCCAGCGTTGCCTTCGCTGGCGTGGCTTCCCGTACTCCGTAACCTGCGCCCACCAGCCCCCTCACCAGCTCCTCCAGCGCCGCCCCAGGATCCTCCACCTTCTTCTCCCACTGCACCTCGCATCCCCACAGACCCTCTTGTTCGCTCACATTCACAGAACGCACACTGAAATTTTTTTCAATCCACGTGCGGAGCGTTCCGATCTCAGCACCCTCCGCAGGGCGCAGCAGCAGCCGGGCCCGGGACGAGCGACGGCGGCTCCGCAGTTCTTCCAGGGTACCTTCGCCCACGACCTTGCCACGGGCAATGACCACGGCTCGCCCGCAGGTAGCCTCCACTTCCGGCAGAATGTGCGTCGAGAGGAGGATCGTATGCCGTTCTCCCAAACCCCGGATCAGCTCCCGGACCTCCCGGATCTGGTTTGGATCCAGCCCTGCCGTCGGCTCGTCCAGGATGAGGATTGGCGGCCGGGCCACCAGCGCATCCGCCAACCCCACCCGTTGCTTGTACCCCTTCGATAGCTTGTGGATCAGCGTTTCCGCTAGGTCATCGACCCGCGCCTCTGCCATTGCCTGCTCGACCCGGGCCCGGCGCTCCCGCCTAGGAACTCCCTTCAGCTCGGCCCGAAACTTCAGGTACTCGATCACGCGCATCTCTCCGTAGAGCGGCACTGCCTCTGGCATGTAGCCAAGCTGCCGCCTTGCCTCGAAGGAATCCTCTGCGATGTCGTGGCCAGCAATCACCACCTTGCCACTGGTCATCCCCAAGAAACCGGCCAAAATCCGAAGGGTAGTGGATTTGCCTGCTCCATTGGGCCCGAGGAACCCCACGACCTCCCCCTTGCCCACCTGGAACGAAACATCGTTGACCGCATAGAACGCGCCGTACGCTTTGGTCAGATGGGAAACCTCGATCACAACGGCGACGCTAGCCCAAGCCACCGGGAGCGCAAGCCTCCTCAACAACTTACTTTCTAAGCACTTCCTAGGTATTCCAAGGAGCATAGCCATCAGCTAGGCCGGCAGAAGCCGTGAGAACCATAGTCCTTGAAGGAGGCCGAACAGGCGTTGCAAGTGCCCTGCAGGGCCTGTCGCTGCAGGTGCCATCAGGGCTTCATCTACCAGCGTACCAGAAGTCGACGATGGGTTAGACAGCCCTGGTTGACTCATGCATCGTTATGCTTCTTGGCCATGCGCCTACGAAACTTGTCGTTCCTCGCTCTTCCGCTGCTCGCTTGGGGTTGCCCGAGCTCCTCCAACCCCCCCATGCCTCCCCTCCTAGACAGCAAGGACGAACCTCGGGAAGACGAGAATCTCGTGGTCCGCCCCTCGATATCCGGCCTCGGCTTCCGCATGACAGAGCTGGAGGCAGGCACTGGCAACTCGAACAAGCTAGCCAAGGTCGTTCCCCTCCCGGACGGCGAGGCGAACAAGTTGCTAGCACGCCTCCCGCGGTTCGAAGGCCAACCTGACGACCAGAAGGAGTTCGCGCTCCGCGACAAAAGTCAGCCGCCCCCACGCACCAGCAAGACCATCACCCAGACCTTCCCTCCGCCGAGCCTCCGCCCCTCCGTGCCAGCCCCGCAGCCCGGGCCCCTCAAGGTGCTACGCCGTTTGCCCGAGGGGGATGTCTCCTTCGCCCCGCACCTCTCCGTCACCTTTTCCCAGCCGATGATCCCGGTCACCTCCCATGGAGATCTCGCCGGCAAGCCTCCTCCGGTCAAGCTGACACCTCACCCCCCTGGAAACTGGCGTTGGATCGGTACGAAGACCTTGCTCTTCGAGCCGGAAAAACGCTTCCCCATGGCCACTGAGTTTACAGTCGAGATCCCAGCGGGGATACGCTCCGAGAACGGAGAAGAACTGGCCTCTGCAGAGATATGGAAATTCAGGACACCACCATTGAAGATGACCGGAGGGACTCCCCAAGGTGGTTGGGGCCAAAAACTGGACGTAATGATGAGGATGAGCTTCGACCAAGCGGTGGAGGCAGAGGCGATCCTCAAGCATCTGAAGGTGACGGCTGGGGGCGGCCCGCTGGGCGGCTCCCCGATACCGGTGCGACTGGCCACCCCGGAAGAGCTGGAGAAAAATGCGGAGGCTCGCTCGCTGCTAGCCAAGGCAGAGACACGGGATCGTCATGTGTTCTTCCGGTCGGTGGAGCCGCTGCCGAGGGATACGTCCATCCAGGTGACCCTTCCCCAGGGAGCACCTTCTGCGGAAGGTCCGAGAAAGAGCGAAGTCTCCCAAGGATTCTCGTTCCGCACCTTCGGCCCAATGCTGGCCCGGAATGCATCGTGCGGGTGGGGGGATGGTTGCTCACCTTTGGCCCCTTTCCAGATCCAATTCTCCAACCAGATTGAGGCATCACGATTCGATAAGGCGCAGGTCACGATAGAGCCACCCCTCGAAGATGTTAGGGCATCGGTATCTCACTCCACGCTCACGATCCAGGGAAGGACGAGGGGCAGGACGACCTACAAGATTACGCTCTCTCCCGAGATCGCAGATGTTCACGGGCAGCGGTTGGAGGGGACGCGCACTTTTGAGATTCGCGTGGGCTCTGCCAAGCCGATCCTCTTCCCTGAGGAGCGACCGATGGCCATTCTGGACCCGGAGGGTAGTCCCACACTCCCCGTCTACTCCGTGAACCAGCGTGAAGCCCGAGGACTGGGAGGCGTATCTCAAGTTTCGCCAAGATTGGGACTGGGAAGGGAAGCAACGAGAGCCACCAGGGAAACTAGTGGAGAGCCGCATCCTACAAGTGGCCAACCGCCCTGACGAGTTGGTAGAGACGCCCATCCCACTCCAACCAGCGCTCACGGAAGGTGTAGGCCAGCTTATCGCGCTGGTCGAACCGGCGACTCCTCCGAAGGATTACCACTCTCGGGATTCTGTACGTACCTGGCTCCAGGTCACTCGCCTTGGCCTTGATGCCTTCTCCGACCATGAGCAAACCGTCGCCTGGACCACCCACCTCACCTCCGGAGCTCCCGCCCCTGGCGTTGAAGTTGCCTTCCTCGGGGCCCCCGGGACCACCAGCGGCGTCGATGGCCTTGCCCACCTGCACCGGAGCAAGGAGGACACTAGCATCCTCATTGCTCGTAAGGGGCCGGACCTAGCTATGCTTCCAGGGGGATATGGAGCATTCCACGTCCACCCTGAAGAAGAGCGTACTCGATGGTTCGTCTTCGACGACCGCAAGACCTACAAGCCTGGCGAGGAGGTTAGAGTCAAAGGGTTCGTCCGCATCCTCAAGAACGGCAAAAGCGAGGACTTGGCCCTGCTACCGCCAGGCCTCCGAATCGACTGGAAGGCTACTGACTCCCGGGGGGTCGAGATTGGCAAGGGGCAGGGAGTCCCGGTGAGCGAGCAGGGAGGCTTCGACTTCACTCTGAACCTCCCGAAGACACCTAACCTGGGGACAGCTTCGCTTCATCTTACTCTCAGCGGAGGTCCTTTCCTTGGCCGCGAGCATAACCACACCCTCCAGATCGAGGAGTTTCGTCGCCCGGAATTCGAGGTCACCGCGTCCGCCAGCGAGGGACCCCACCAGGTAGGCCGTTCCGCCGTGCTTACTGTCACTGCGAAGTACTACGCCGGCGGCGGGCTCCCCGATGCCCCGGTAGAGTGGCGCGTCCGAAGCGAGGAGGCTACCTACCGCCCCCCGAACCGCTCCGAATACCACTTTGGTCCTGAGCCTCGCGGCTGGTGGTACCGCCACACCCCCGGGGAGAAGATGGACCGCGTGGAGCGCCTCTCCTCCCAGACCACCGCCCAGGGTGAACATCGGGTCCGCCTCGACTTCGATGCACTTGATCCCCCTTACCCGATGACCCTCCATGCTGAGGCCACCGTTACCGACGTCAACCGCCAGGCCTGGACCGCTCGCTCCGTACTCCTGGTCCATCCTAGTGACCACTACGTTGGCGTCCGTCTCGATCGGGCCTTCCTCCGGGTCGGCGAGCCCCTCAAAGTCGACACCCTGGTTACAGATCTGGATGGCCGCGCTGTCTCCAGACGACCTGTTGTGATCCACACGGCGCGCTTGTCCACGGAACAGGTTGCCGGTACGTGGAAGGAACTGGAAAAAGACCCGCAGATCTGCGAACTCCTCTCATCAGAAGAGCCGGTTCCATGCAACCTGAAGCTTGCCCAACCCGGTCGTTATCGATTGACCGCAGTGGTTTCCGACCTTCATGGTCGCAAGAACCAAACGCGCCAGACCTTCTGGGTCCACGACGAAAGTATGGTGCCTGATCATGGCCTTGAAGAGGGGCGCATCCGAATCGTCGCGGACCGTAATGAGTATCGCCCCGGAGATAAGGCAGAGCTGCTCCTATTCGCTCCCTTTGCCCCGGCCGAGGGCGTGGTAGCCTTGCGCCGACAGGGCCTTGTCCACCTCGAAAGGTTCTCTCTCAAGAGCAAGGTCCAGGCGATCCAGGTGCCCATCGGCGAGGGAACCTTTCCATCCATCGAGGCATCGGTACACCTGGTCGGCACCCAGCCCAGAAACAACCTTGCCGGGGAGCCGGATCCGAAGCTCCCCCCGCGCCCCGCCTTTGCATCGGAGGAAGTACGCCTGGCGGTGCCTCCGGATGTACGTCGAATTCATGTCAAGGTCAGCGCAAGGGAACAAGTCCTAGAGCCTGGTGGCTCCACCACGGTCGACGTGGCCCTTACCGATGCTATAGGCACCCCTGTTGCAGGAGCAGAGGTTGCCATCGCCGTAGTGGATGAGGCCATCCTCGCGTTGAGTGCCTACCGCCTCCCAGACCCCTTGGACGTCTTCTATCCCTCACGCCCTGGAGGTGTTGTTACCCGAGGCTCTCGATCCGATGTATTGCTCGGACGCCTTAATGAGCGCTCTATGCGAGCGCGGCCGCCGCAAGAAGGAGGAGGAGCCATCAAGACGAAGAATGGTCCATCAGGCCGCAGGCCAATGCCCATGCGCGCCATAGCCAAAACTCCCCTGGAAACCCCCGCGATCGATGGCGAATACGAGGCTTCTGCCTCTGCTCCTGCACCCGTAGCACCTGCTCTTGCGGAGCAATCCGGCACGGACATGAGCACCGAGGGACAACGTACACAGACCCCAAGCAAGGATGATCCAAGCAACCCACCCATTGCACAACGGAGCAACTTCAATCCGCTGGCTGCTTTCGTTCCAGCGGCGGTGAGCAACGCCGAGGGTCGAGTCTCGATCCCGGTGAAACTCCCGGACAACCTCACCCGCTACCGGATCATGGCGGTGGCTGCCCGCGACCGCATCTTCGGGACAGGAGAGGGGGCGCTGGTCGCCAGGTTGCCGCTCATGCTCCGCCCCTCGGCGCCCCGATTCCTCAACTTCGGCGACCGCTTCGAGTTCCCCATCGTGGTGCAGAACCAGGGCAACACCCCCCTCGACGTCGACCTAGTGGCACGTGCTTCCAACGCCTTGCTCCCCGACGGCTTCGGCCGTCGCTTCTCTGTTCCCGCGAACGACCGCGTGGAAGTCCGCCTGCCCGCTGCCGCCCTCAAGCCCGGTACTGCACGCTTTCAAATCGGCATCGCCTCCGGTCGCTTTGCTGACGCCAGCTCCGTCGAAATTCCCGTCTGGACCCCAGCTACCACCGAAGCATTTGCCACCTACGGCCAGATCGACGACGGCGCCGTCACCCAGCCGGTCAAGATGCCCTCTGGCGTCGTTAAGGAGTTCGGTGGCCTGGAGATCACGACTTCCTCCACCGCTCTCTCTGCCCTCACCGACGCCTTCCTCTACCTGGCCCGCTACCCCTTCGACTGCAATGAGCAGATTGCCTCCCGCATCCTCTCCATCGCTTCCCTCCGCGACGTCCTTACCGCCTTCAAGGCTCGCGAACTTCCCTCCCCCACTGCTCTTCAATCCTATGTGAAATCTGATTTGACCCGCCTCCAAGGGCGCCAGCATTGGAACGGCGGATTCAGCTTCTGGGGTCGGGATCACCAGCCCTGGCCTTACCTGACTGCCCATGTGATGCATGCGGTCGCCCGCGCCAGGGAGAAGGGCTACGCGCCGCCGCCTTCTCTTGTCTCGGCAGGGCTGAGCTATCTGCGC
>JANWXX010000530.1 GCA_025057345.1 Polyangiaceae bacterium
TCGCCAGTGCTCCTCACACTGGAGAAGAGGGAACTCGTTACCCAGGAACGTGCCGCAGCAAGGGGCTTCAAGGCCCCTGGAGGCGCCCCCCTGCGCTACGCTTTGCAGTCCCGGAGGGGAAGGAAGTGCGCTTTATGGATGAGCTCCATGGCGAACGGCGAGAGGTAGTAAGCCGAAGCGTAGGAGATTTTGTCCTTCAGCGCGGGGACGGCGTCATAGCGTATCAACTCGCAGTAGTCGTGGACGACCTAGCGATGAAAATCGAGCGGGTGATACGAGGGGCTGATCTACTAGACTCTACTGCACGCCAGGTGCTCCTGCTTGAAGCGCTAGAGGGAGAGCCTCCTTCCTACCTTCACACACCGATGGTGCTGGGGTCGAACGGGATGCGTCTCGCCAAGCGGAGCCGGGGGGTGCCCGTAGCGGATCAGCGACAGGCTGGCCGATCCCCAGAGGAGGTAGTTGGGGCTCTGGCGTGCATGCTGGGGCTGCGCGACGTCGCCACCCCTTGCACGGCAGCATCGCTGCTCTCGGACTATGAACCGACACGGCTTTCGAAGGAAGCCGTTCTCTTGCCGGAAGCGTTGCGCGTTTTACTTGAGCCCCTGGGTATCGTACGCTCTATCCCCCGTCCAATCACCGATGGCGAGCTCTACGTGCCCCCAATGCAAGCGTACCATCGAAGGAAACCTCACCCGGTGTCCTCACGATGGCGCCACCTTGAGGAAGGAAGGGCCGCCAGCCCCAGGCACCTCCACAGAACCACTTGGGCCACCTCGACCTGGAGTTGTTAAGTCTACTTCTCCTCGTCCCTCTGCCGCACAACCCATGGCAGCTTCTCCCCCGGTACTGGCTTCTCCTGCGGCACCACCGGAGCCTCCTTGTACCATACCAAGGCCGGCTACTCAACCTTCTCCGCTGGCGAGCAGCAACCCGGAATTCCCTTCACCACCGGTGCCTGCACCAGCACCAACACCGCTTGCACCGCTACCTTCGGGCCCCCGCGAGCCCTCTACACCCAGTATTGAGTTGTCCGACACGCTAAGCCCTGAATCGTTGGAGCGCGCCGGTCTGATGCTGGAGGGTCCAGCAGAGATCTGGCACAACGACCAGAGCGCAAGATCCCTCGAAGGGAAGCTTCTGGCGGGGAAGTACCGGGTACAAAAGCTTCTCGGGGAAGGTGGTATGGGGGAGGTATTCCTTGCCGAACACGAGGCCATTGGCAAACGGATGGCGCTCAAGGTGCTCCGCTCAGAACAGGCCCAGAAAAGCGATGTAGTTGAGCGTTTCCGGCTGGAGGCTCGGAGTGCTTCACGGATACAGCACCCCAACGTAGTGCAGGTATTTGACTTCGGCCAGATCGAAGACGGTCGGTTCTACCTAGCACTAGAGTACCTGGAAGGGCTGGATCTGGCAGATCAGCTCCACAAGACAAAGATGCTCGATCCACTGCGTGCACTCTATATCACTCTCCAGCTTTGCGCAGGACTAAGCGCAGCTCATGCGAGCGGAATCATTCATCGAGACATGAAGCCGGAGAACGTGTTTCTCCAGCCTAACAAGAATGGCTTCGACGACGTGAAGATCGTTGACTTTGGCATCGCAAAGATGCGTGAGATCAGCGAGCATGCGTCGATTAACCCACCGCCGATCCCCGAGGGAAGCGGGCATCGTCGGATCACCAAGGCTGGGTCCATCTTTGGAACGCCGGAGTACATGGCGCCCGAGCAGGCGGCTGGGCGAGAAGTGGACCACCGGGCGGACCTCTACGCAGTCGGCGTTATTCTCTATGAGATGCTCACGGGAAAGGTTCCATTCTCCAGCGATGGCATGATCGAGACGCTGACCAAGCACATCACGGAGCGAGTGCGGCCCCCCCGAGAGCTCAATCCCAACATCTCGCCAGCGCTCGAAGCAGTAATCCTAAAGGCGCTCGCCAAGACACCGGCAGAGCGCCCGGCTAACATGGATGCATTCGCGGAGCAGCTCCAGCTCACTCCAGAGGGGGTGCGGCTGATGGAAACAATACGGCAAGCAAGCCCGCTTTCTCTCTCGGGAATCCCCTCACCACGGCGTCTGCCTCCTCCATCTGCCGAGGACCTGGAACGGGCCTCCCAGGCGCCCCTTCCCCTGGTCACTCCAGCTCGAACGAGTACAAGTCTTGATCACCTTGATCCCGCGACTCCGAGCTCCGGCACAGCTCTCCCTGCCTCAACGATGACAGCAGCCACATCGATCTTCTCGTCGTGGCCCAGTTCTCGGCGAGGCGTCGCAGTGGGAGCAGTGGGGGCAGTGCTGCTAGGAGCCGTGGGGGGAGGTCTTGCTCTGACGCGTCCCTGGTTTTCCGGAGCACTCCCCGCTACGTCGATATCTATCCCTCTGCCTATGTACTCTCTGACCATTGAACCTTCCGCAAACACCCCAGTTTCGGGAATCACAGAGAAGAACTCCTCCCTATCGCCGTCGACCTCGGCCATATCGCCGTCGACCTCGGCCTCTACCCCTACCTCCAGTGGTGTCCTCCTCCATGTGGTAACCATCCCAAGCGGAGCCCTGATCTTGAAGGGGGACTTCCAAGTGTGCGACAGCAGTCCCTGCGAGCTGTGGGTCAAGCCCAACGAAGCCGTCGAACTGATAGCGCTACGTGGCCATCTCCGGGGTGTGGCCAAGGTACTGGCCCAACGAGAACAGACTGTGCAAATTCGTCTGTTTCAGCGGACGCAAGGGGCTCCCGGAAAGCCTCCTTCTGCCCCAAGCGGGCGCAACGTAGCTCCAATCCCTATGTGCGAATTTACCGACGGCGATTTGAAGATTCTTCGTCCTTGCCAATAGCCTCCCCAACAGGAAGGATAGTCCCGCTGAACGTCATGCAGGACAGGCTAGTTTGAGCAGGATCGTTGTTACGGGAGGCTCCGGTTTCGTGGGAGCCAGGCTACTCCCCGCACTGCTGGAACGCGGGCATCAGGTCACGGTGCTAGGCCGTCATACACCGGATTCTCGCCTACCGTCGGAAGTAAAGTCCGCCCGCTGGACACCGGAAGAAGCAGGGCCCTGGTTCCAAGAGATCGAGGG
>JANWXX010000531.1 GCA_025057345.1 Polyangiaceae bacterium
GAGCGCGGGGGTCCTTGCTCAGGGCGCGGAGCAGGATCTCGTCCACCTCGTCCGGGAGGTTGCAACGGCGGGCGATGGGTCTAGGCTCCTCGATTTGGATCTTGGTGGCGACCCCCACTGCATCGTCGCCAGGGAAAGCACGCTCCCCGGAGATAGCCTCATAGAGCGTAGCCGCCAGGGAGAACTGATCGCTCTCCGGGGAGAAGTGGCCAGCGGCAAGGGCCTCTGGGGCACAGTAGGCAGGGGTACCGAGGAGGGAGCCGGTACGGGTGAGGGTGGAGTCGGGGATGCGAGCGATGCCAAAGTCGGAAATCTTGGCCCCGGTGGGGGCGAGGAGGATGTTCTCTGGCTTGACATCCCGGTGAAGCACACCGGAGAGGTGGGCCATGGCGAGGGCGTTCCCTAGCTCGCGGGCCAGGCGTGCGGCCTGCTGCGGCGGTAGGCGCCCGGAGCGAATACGTTCCTTGAGGTTGGGCCCGCTGACGTACTCGAACACCAAGAAGAGACCCACCATCGGGTCTTGCCCCATATCGTGGAGGGTGACCAGGTTCGGGTGGGAAACGCGAGCAGCGGCTTGCGCTTCGTGCTTCATTCGGACCACCAGTCCCTCCCGGACCTCGGGGGGAATCCCCAGATCGTCTCGGAGGATCTTGATGGCGACATCCCGGTTGAGGACAGGGTCGCGGGCGAGGAGCACGCGACCCATGGCCCCCTGGCCTAGGATGCGTATGACCTCGTAACGGCCGATGGTGGGGGGGAGGGAAGAGGAGGAGGGCACGAGCGCGCTTTGGGACGGGTGGGCGACCCACGTCTAAGGCAGCGCAGCCATTCTAGTCGGGCTTCGCGTCGGAGGCACCCGCATCCTCCTCGGGGAGGGGCCTCTTGGGGGGCTCTCCTAGCTCGTCTCGGAGCTTCTTGGCGAGGCCATCCGCCAGTACTTGCTCGTGGTAGCGAGGCATCTTAGGAAGCTGAACCACCACCTTGATGTGCCCCGTGGAGGGGATCAGTTCAATGGCCCCGGGGCTCTCCTTGCCGTTGATGTCCTGGTACTCGAAGAGCACGTACGCCGCGCTCGGATCCTTCTCCGTAACCTTGTACCCTCGATCGATTCGCACGTAGCGGAGCGTCGTATGGTAGGTCTGCTCTAGGGTGTAGGGTGAGTCGAAGGAAGCCCGTGCCGTCGCATCCGGCAGCGCGATTAGCCCGGCGAAGGAGGTGCCGACGCACAAGGCCAGCAGCGCCTTCAAGGGTGGGTTGGAAACTGCCATGCAAGCGGTCATGCCAGCACCCCCAATCCAGGGCCAAGTTAACCGCACCCGCCCCTCTAGGATATTCTGCGGACCCTCCCGTAGCAGGAACTGCGCTTCCTTATCCCCGGCCAGGGCTGCCAGCCGGTCGATGCCCCGACGTACCTCTTCCACGTCGGAGGGTCGGTGGGCATCGCTGCACGCAGCGTAGTAGTAGCCCTCTGCCAGCAGGGCCTCGGCAGCCTTCTGCGGCTTGCGGCCGTACTTACCTGTCAGGGCTGCCACGTCCATCAAAAGCACTACGCCTGCATCTAGGATCTCATCAAGCACGGAGATCTTGCTCCAGACGGCGGCATATCGCTCCGGGTGGGCTAGCACCGGGCGCAGCTTCCTGCGGCGAAGATCGATCATGCGGTCCGCGAGGCGCAGGGGGAAGAACTCAGCGTTGAGTTCGATCAACAGCGCCTGGCTTCCCGGGTAGCAGAGCCCTTGTCCCGAGAGCATACGGTGGAAGACGCTATCATCGAAGTAGTGCTCTGAGGCGAGCCCTACCTCCGGCATCCCTTCTTGCTCTGCCACCAGCAGCTCCATCGCTTCGTAGGATCGCTCGATAGTTGCCCGGTCGTTGTCGAACATTCCCGGACGCATGTGCGGGGTAGCGATCACCCGCTCAAAACCAGCTCTACGCAACCTCCTTAGCAGCTCGACCCCTTCGGTAGCACTCCTCACCCCGTCGTCGATCCCTGGAACCCAGTGGCAGTGTAGGTCAATATAGCCGCTCACCTGGACCCTTCCTCCATGGTCGGCTCCCCAGGCCATGCCGCCAGGAACCTCGTCAAGGCCGCTGCCTTCGGGAGCAGTGTCTCCACCTCAATCTGCTCATCCAAAGTATGGAACCCCTTTCCTCGTGGTCCCAGGCCATCCAGCGATGCAATGCCCATCGCCGAGGTGGTGCACGCATCGCTGCCGCCCCCGAGCAGCGGTGCCTCCCCGGTTCCTAGCCCCTCGGCTGCTGCTGCTGCCGCATAGGCTCGCAGGAGCCGCACGCTTCCCTCGCTCCGCTCCATGGGCATCCGGGAGAGACCCCCGTAGAGCGTGATCTGAGACCCTGCCACGCGCTGCTCTGCCTCCCGAGCTGCCCTGTCCAGCGCCTCCAGAAGCCAGCGACCCTGCTCCGGCGAAGTGAATCGAAGATCTACCAGAGCTTCTGCATAGTCGGGCACTGTGTTGGCTACCTCTCCAGCGGTGAATTTGCCTACGTTGACCGTGCGCCCATCTTCATACGAAGTAAGCTGTTGGGCTCGGTCCACGAAGATGGCCAGGGCCCAGGCAGCGTTGACCCCCTCGTGATGCAGGTTCCCCGCGTGAGCACTCTTGCCCCGGGCTATCGCTCGGAGGGTGCCAGTGCCCTTGCGGCGGGTGATAAGGAGATCCTGGGGGCGCCCTGCCTCGAACACCAGGGCAGCTTGAGATGCGGCAGCAAAGGTGCGAATCACGACACTTCCTTCGGGGGAGCCGATCTCCTCGTCGGAGACGATGATCAAACGGAGGGGTAGGGAAGCCAACAAGCCCTCGTGAGCCAGGGCTCGGAGGGCCAGGGTGACGACCACCAGACCCCCCTTCATATCTAGAACACCGGGGCCACGACGCAGCGCGCCCTCCACTCGGTAGCCTTCGAATGTGCCAGGAGGGAACACCGTATCGAGGTGCCCCACCAGAGCTACCGGGGGGCCCGAGGCGTTGGTACGGGCGAGGAGATGAGGACCATGTCCTTGGTGGCTAGGACATAGCTCCGTGGAAAGGCCGTCGAGGCAGAGCAGAT
>JANWXX010000532.1 GCA_025057345.1 Polyangiaceae bacterium
CTGGGGTGCGGGGGGGGCGGGCTGGCTGGGCCCCTGGGGGCGCGGCGGGGGGGGGGGGGGGCGGGGGGGGGGGGGGGGTGGGGGTGGGGGGGGGGGGGGGGGGCGGGGGGGGGGGGGGCGGGCCAGGGGGAGCAGACAGGGGATCCGCTGCTCTGTCCCCTGCTCTGCGGCAAGGTTGGGGTCTGCGACAGTGCGGGTGTTTGTGTAGTGAACTGTTCCAAGCCAGGCTCGTGCAACCAGGGGAAGCCGGTGTGTCCTCCGGGAACGGCATGTCGAGTGGAGTGCGGAGAGAGCAGCTGCTTCGGTGGGGTGGACTGCGGGCAATCCGTGAGCTGCCAGGTGGACTGCAAGGGAAAGAAGTCGTGCCAGGGGGGAGTTACCTGTGGGGCTACTAGCTGCACGGTCAGTTGCGAGGGGGAGGGGAGCTGCTTCGGTGTGGTGAGCGCTCAGGGGAACAACAGCAAGATTGTTTGCGATGGAGAGAAATCGTGCCAGGGAGGGGTCAAGTGTGATGGGTCCACCTGCGAAGTGGAGTGCTCTGGGGAAGAGAGTTGCTTCGGGGGCGTGGCGAGCGGGGCGATGACCTCCACGATCCTCTGTTCCGGGGAGAAGTCGTGTCAGGGCGGTGGCTCGTGCAAGGGGCTGAGCTGCACCTTCGACTGCTCTGGCGACGAGAGCTGCTTCGCCCCTGTGTGCTGCCAGGGGCTCACCTGTGAGGTCAAGGGCAAGCCCAACCCGTGCCCGTGATCACCGCCGGAGTGCGAGGGCATGGGCTACGCAGGCCCCCACCGCTGCCAGGAACATCCCCAGGCGCGCAGCGAAACCGGGGCGTCCTATCTTGAAGGGAGCTACCATGGCAGCGCCGCCTAGCACCAGGCAGATCAGGGCGAGCCAGGGGCCAGGAGGGACTAGGAGCAACAACGTCCACAAGAGACCGAGAAAGGTAGTTGGAACCCCGACGAACCCGGTCTTCCCCTCCTCGTCGTCCAGAGAAAGGTTGAAGTAGGCCAACCGGGTCACCGCCGCCAGGGTGTAGAAGAGCGCTCCGAGCATCCAGAGCCATTGGGGTGCTCCCTCCGGGGGAGGAGCAAGACGGTAAAGGCAGATGGGGGGGGTGACCCCGAAGGCGATGGCATCCGCCAAGCTGTCGATCTGGCCTCCAAATCGCTGAGCTTCCTCGTCTCGTGGGAACAACCTGGCGAAGCGTCCGTCGAAGGCGTCTGCGATGGCAGAAACCCCAATGCACAGCCCTGCTAGTGCCCTGCTCTCGGGCCCTCCTACGGCGACGAGCGCGTAAAGGCCAGCGGCTACGGACGTGTAGGTGAGCAGGTTAGGCAGACTTAGGAAGGCGTACGGAGGTGCGCGCACACCCGGCCCTTTGGCACAACCTTGTCCGAAACCCAAGGCCCTCCCCTCGCTGCTTGCACAGGGTGCCTCCAGGGGTACCAGACAACCGCTCCCCCAGGGGTGCTTCGGATGCTAGCTTGGCGCCCAGTGAGCAATCGTATTCTTGCCCCCATCGAACCCCCCGTGTCGCGCTTTGTGTTCCCTAGTGCCAAGCGTGGCGTTGGGCCTCAAGGTATCGTCTGCCTTGGTGGGGACTTCGCTCCAGGTACCTTGCTTGCTGCCTATCGCCAAGGGATCTTCCCCTGGCCGGTGTCTCCCAAGTTGGTCCCCTGGTGCTCCCCCGATCCGCGGGCCGTACTCCTCCTCGACCAGCCACCGCACTTCTCCAGAAGCTTGCGCCGGTCTATGCGTGTCAAGCCTTTCCGTATCACCGTGGACCAAGCTTTCCGCCGCGTGATCGAGTGCTGTGGTGATCGAGAGGAAGGAACCTGGATCACGGACGAGCTTCGCCAGGGCTTTTGTGAGCTCCATGATCTAGGATGGGCTCACAGCGTAGAAGTATGGAATATCCATACGAATGAGCTAGTAGGAGGGATTTATGGCCTGGCGATCGGGGCTATGTTCGCTGGAGAATCGATGTTTCATCGAGAGACGGATGCCTCGAAAGTAGCGTTTGCATCCCTGGCGGATCGACTCCATAGGGCCGGGTTCCGCTTCCTGGATGCGCAGCAAATGACGCCGCACCTAGAGTCGTTGGGGTGTCGCCCCATTCCGAGGGGTCGTTTCCTCGACATGGTGGCGTATGCAGTGAATGAGAAGCGTGTATTTCCAAAGGACTTACGGGCTCCTAGATCTTCATCGTCCAGATCTTCACCGTCCAAGAGCTCCATAACTGTGAGGGCTACGTTCGCTGGCGTGTCCCCCCTGACGCTGATGATCTCAACCGTAGGGAAGTTCTGTTCTTCTCGGAGCTCGTCTGAGGAAGTTACCTGCGCTTCGGCCTGAATGCTATCAGGCAACCTGAAACGGCTATGCTAAGAGAACTTACTCTCCTCGCTTCTCCCACTCAGAAGCATCGGGTTTGGTTGATCCAGGGGCCTTTCCCTTCCGACATGGTGACGAACCCACCCCCTCCGGAGAGGTAAGCGATGGCCTCTCCCTGAGCCTCTGGCTCCACTGGGACCGCTACCGGTGTTGCGGCAAATGCCTCTAGGAAGGGTTTCCCAGGGGGCGCTCGGAACTCGTAGGCCCGGGTGTAGGTCCGCAGCAGGAAGCGGGGGGCGCAGGGATGTGCATCGCCGCCGGTGGCCTGCCGGTTCCCCGAAGCTGGAAGCGCGAGCTGCGCCACCAGATCCAAGGTCGTCGTCTCTTCTGTCGAAGCGGAAGCCGGGAGTCGGAACACAAGGCTCGTGCCGCTCTCCTCCTTGGTGATGACGAACAGATCACCGCTGGATGGGTCTGCTAGCAGCGTCTCTGCATCGTGGGGGCCATCCGGGTAGATGGCCCGGAGCGCCTCCGCCTCGGCCGCTTTCCCCCACGCCAGCGCCGCCTCGTCCACCCGGTAGATCACCACATCCGCCCGCTTCCTCGTGTTGTCGCCAATGTCCGCAACGAAGAGGCAATCCCCGGCGGTGCATGGGCCTGTGGCGATGTCCTCCCAGTCCACCGCCTTGGCGCCTAGCAGCTCGTGCTCGCTTGCCAGCGTGCCCTCCAGTGT
>JANWXX010000533.1 GCA_025057345.1 Polyangiaceae bacterium
CCAGGCTCTCCTCCTACGGAAAGTTCGGTCTATGCTGTTTCTCCCAAGGAGACCGACCATGCAGAGTCCCCCGAAATGCATCCTTTCTCCCTTTGCCTTCCCCACTGGGCTACTGACCTTCACTCTCGCCTTGGGCCTCCCTGTCACGCTCCTGGCCTGTTCCGAAGACGATCCAACCCCTGCAGCCTCCGGGCCATCCGCTGGTTCCGGGGGGAGCAGCGATGCAGGGGCCGGTGGCGATGCAGGGCAAGGTGGAAGCAGCGCTGGCTCCGGTGGCGATGGAGGTTCCGGAGGCGGCATACCCCTGGACGAGGTAGGACCCAAGCTGATCTCGGCAATCTGCACCTCGTTCTCCGCATGTCAGGGAGAGGTCAACCAATTCTTGGGCATTGACAACTGCGAACAATTTTTCGGAGAGCGGTTCAATGAGGCCTCTTTGCCCCTCATCAAGGCAGCCGTGGAGAAGGGAACCACCGTCTACGATGGAACCAAGGTGGAAGCCTGCATCACCTATGTGAAAACCCTTGGCTGCAATCTGGAAACCACACGCATCGGAGATGCCGAAGCATGCAAGGGCGTTTTTGTCGGCCAGAGCGGTCCCGGCGAAGCTTGTACTGCCGATATTGAATGCGCCCCCGGTCTAGCTTGCGCTGTCGGCGGAACCTGCCCGGGCAAGTGTGCTCCCCGCCAGGCGGAAGGAGGCTCTTGCTTCAAGGATGACCACTGCCAAACCGGGTTCTCCTGCGAACCTTCCGGTGAGACGACCAAGTGCGGTAAGCCCCTCGCAGCAGGGAGCCCCTGCACCAGCAATGGCCCCTCCTGCGTCGCGGGAACGTTCTGCGCCGGTGAGGATGCCAAGAACAACAAGCCCGGCTCCTGCAAAACCTTCTCCGAAGTCTTCTCCAACAACAGCGGGGAGTCCTGCGACTTGCCCAACTTCCAGCTTTGCCAGGCCGGCACAAGCTGCGCCCTCACCAAGCTCGACCCTACCGGCGCCACCTTCGAGTGCATCCCCAAGGTGGCCTCCGGGACTGCTTGCAAGTTGGCCATCCCCGATGCTTGTCCTACAGGCGAATTCTGCGAAGGCCTCGACCTGAATGCCAAGCCACCCAAGGTGGAAGGTACATGCAAGGCTCTCCCCTCCGAGGGTCAGGATTGTGCCTCCACCATCAGTGGCCTGGCTTGCGCTCCGGGCTTGGTCTGCAACAAAGAAAGTAAGTGCAAGAAGCCCTCCAAAAATGGCACCGACTGCTCCGAGGATCTGGAATGCCTGAGCAATCATTGCGCCGAGGGCAAATGCGCCCCTGAGGATGTCTGTAAGCCCAAGTCCACGGAGCCCTTAGCGGTGAGCCATCCACAGCGCGGTCGCCAGCCATACCGAAGCAACCATACGCGCCACGAACAGGAAGCATGGCGAGGGCCCATCTACTTCCCTGTCTGTGCTAACCCAAGGGCATGCCACTCGCGCTCATTACCGGAGGGGCTGTCCGCGTAGGGGCCGCAACGACACGAACCCTCGCTCGTGCGGGCTACGAGGTGCTCATCCATACTCGTCGATCCACCGAGGCTGCCCAAGCCCTCCGCCAGGAGATCTTGGATCAAGGTGGGCTCGCCTCCGTTCTGGTAGCGGACCTGGCGGACCCCCAGGGGCCAGCGACCCTCGCCTCCCTTGTTCGCGAGCGCTACGAATCCCTCGATTTGCTAGTCAACAATGCCGCCGCCTACGAACATCGGCCCTTCGAGCTCATCTCGCCCGAAACCTTGGACGCGATGCTCCAGGTCAACCTTCGTGCTCCCTTCTTCCTCACTCAGTCTCTCCTCCCTCTGCTGCGCAACTCCAAGGCCGGTTGCATCATCAACCTAACCGATATGGCCGTCTCTCACGCCTACACTTCGTCCCATTTCTTTTCTCATTACCTGGCAAGCAAGGCGGCTCTCGATCAGCTCACTCGCGCGTGGGCCTTGGAGCTCGCCCCTGCTCTCCGCGTCAACGCCGTCGCTCCGGGCCCCGTCGCTATCAGCAAGGAAACCTCTGACGCCCAGCGTGATGAAATCCTCCATCGTGTCCCCCTTCGCCGCGAAGGTTCCCCAGACGATATCGCTCATGCAGTCCTTTTCCTTGCATCATCCCCCTACATCACTGGCCAGACCCTCCGGGTTGACGGCGGGCTCTCGATTACATGAAACCTCTTGATCGCCTTTCCCTTCGCGGTATGCGCTTCGATTGCATCGTTGGCCTCTTTAACCACGAGCGCAATACTCCCCAGCCCGTTGAACTTGACGTCACCCTCCATTTCAACGCTCGCACTGCGGCCCGTGAAGGACGCCTCGCCAGCACCATCGACTACGCTCGCATCCTCGGTGAACTCCGCTTTGTTCTGGTTGCTGCTCGCTTCAAGCTCCTCGAAAGCGCAGCGGAAGCCCTTGCAGCTTGGCTCCTTATGCCTCCCAGCGCCGACATCCCTCGCCCCCCTATCAACTCTGTCGAGGTGCGCCTCTCCAAGCCCGTTGCTCTCTCCGGTGCTGCCATCCCCACCCTTGAGATTCGCCGCGATCGCTCAGATTATTCCTTCGTCACAGAAACCAAATCGTTTGGGTACGTCGACATCGTCTTCGAAACCAAAGAGTGTGGCGTCTATCGAGAACGTATCCTCCCCCACACGGTCCTCCCTACCCATGTCCACCATCATATCGACGAGTCGGAGCTCATCCTCGGAGACGGACTTCTTCTCCAAGGTCAACCTGTTTCTGCGGGCCTTGCTCACACCTGGCCTCGCGGTTTCCCCCACCGATATGAGAACATCACCGATATCGAACAGAGCTTTCTTTGCATCGACCGACCTGCTTTTATCCCCACCGATGAGGTCGTGGTCGATGTACCGACCGACAGCCTCCATCGTACCGAAAGCATGCGGTTCTTCTGAATCAAAAGCGCACTTTCTTTCCTGGCGAGAGAAGACAAGAATAGGAGTTACGCACCCAGGGCCAAGTGCCGAGGAACACTGGGGTTTGCAAGAAAGGTCCGAACCGCCTCGCGCACAA
>JANWXX010000534.1 GCA_025057345.1 Polyangiaceae bacterium
CTTGTCCTTGGATGTGGCCATCGGAGGGTAACAGCCCGATATTCCTCAACATTCCTGGGTGGGTGCGTAACCCCTAAACAGGTCGAACAGCAAAGCCGCACAAGTCTGGGATGGCCTGACGCAACGCTGTCTCCATCGCAATCACCGCCTCGCGGTCTGGGCCGCTCAGCAGCCCATCCAGTACCGAGGCCAAGTTGTCCCCCGTCGGCGTCAGTACCGCCCCCGCACGGGGCACCGCACGCCGGCGGAGTTGCCTCGGGTTGAGGTGGTACATGATCGAAACCAAGGCTTCCCGGATAGTTTGGTACGGCTCTGAGTGGTTATTCACCTCGGCAAAACGAAACGAGGTCATCGTATGGTTGTGCTCAAAATAAGCATTTCTCCCTGTCAGGATTGTGGTGTTATTGTTCCTTTCGGCCAGTAGGTGCCCGTTGGCTCGGAGTGAATCCTCGTGGATGCGAGGGCCAGCAGAGAAAGCAAAGGACCAGCCAAAATCACCCACCTCGTCCGCATTCCCTTCCGGAATGATCCCTTCCAGAACGATGCAGATCTGAGCTTCTTTCCTTCGGCGCCAGTGATGTTCTCAATCGAGCAATCTCCCGAGAATACATCATTGATTTCCCTGATGGTAAGCCGACCGAGCGTCCGAATCGCATCAAGGATCGTGGTCTTACCGCTGTTGTTGGGGCCGATGAGGACTGTGAGCGGCTCCAAGGACAGCCTTGTATCCCGCAGGCACTTGAAGTTGCAGATGTGGAGTTGGTTGATCATTGCTCAGTCCTCCTCGCCCTCATGGCCAGCGACGGCCGACATGACCTCGTCCTTCTGCTCGCGCCCCTTCTTCCTCTATCCTCCCCCTCTGCCCGCCCGGGAGAGGGGGCTGGGGGGTGAGGTCTCTCCTTCCGACATTCCACGGTTCAGTTCGAGTAGCCGGGCCAGCACCTCGTCGCGGGTTTCCTCACTCCACCTCAGCCGGATGCTCTCGTCAAGATGCTTGCGGAAGTCGTACTCGGGCTTGATATCCTGCCAGCCGTAGGCATCCAGCACGGCTCGATCCATCTGCGCGTGAAGCTCACGAAGCCGGACGATGCCCGGCAGGTGGCACTTGGGGTCATGGAAGCGGTTGTAGGTTTTCGTCAGGCCTTCCAGCGGCTCGCCGTTCATGAGCTTTGCTCGGACAGCCTCGTCGGCCATGAGGGCGGCCCGGTATTCGTAATAGTCCTTGCCGATGGCTTCGAGGGCGTCGAGGGTGGGGGACGGCGGTGGGGAGCCGAGGGGGTAGAGGCAGGGAGGGAAGGGGAAGGTTTCAAAGCAATCTGTTGGGTTGTATCGAAGACCATCGCCTAGGGTCGATGCGAAGAACCGAGCCCAGACCTCGTGGACTTCCGACTGGATGACACCAAATAGGTGCCACCTTTCATAAGGAATTACAACGAGCTGGTCGGAAAATACCATACGAGCTGGTAGGATCGCGACACTTAGGTGCTGGCTAACTCTTGGGATTGCAAGTACGTGCTCACACGTTCCAAGTGCAGCGTACAAATCCGGCCGGGAGTTCGCGAATCGCCACCAGAATCGTTTGTGTAGTTTGTTTGCAGCACTTTCGCTCAGCCTCTCTCTGGCCGGCCGGACACGCTGCTCAACAATTTTGAGCAAGGATGGCCAGCGTACCAAGTCGGTTTCTTCAGCCGACCCGAAGTGAATGATGTATCGCCTCGCCTGGTGTGACGGGCTCGACAGAACTTCTTCACCACCGATGTAGGGTAGCACTACCTCCCTGCTCTGCGGCTCCCTCTCCAAAATGTCGGCCATCGCTGCCAAGGGCGAGGCTTCTTCGCTGGTGTCGTCAAAGGTGAACCCCATGCCCCTCACAAAGCAACCGATGAAAGCCTTGCCCACGTTTGCAGAGAGACGCTCTGGATCTGAGTCTGCACCTGAAGAGAACAAAAATGGGGTGACTCTTTGTACTTCTTGGCCATTTAGCCAACAGACACTCGGAGTAAAATCTCTTGCAACATGAACTACGCTAATTACTACAGCTGCATCGCCTGGCCATTCCAGGCGCTTCCATGCGGAGTAAATCGAGCCGCCATTCTTGCAAATCCAGGTAAGACCTGCGGTGCGTGAATCGCCCTGGGATATGGTGTTTGTTCCTACAAGACCCGCAGTACCATGCGAACGCAGCCGTGAGTAACACTGCCGGAGGAAGTGGACAGCAATATCCGCGTTGTTATTCGATCCAACATTCGCCAACACGAGCCAATCTCGATAAGACTCACCGGACACAGTACGGATCTTCTTCCCTCCAATGAATGGCGGATTCCCGACAAAGCAATCGAAGCCCGGATTCTCCCTTCCAAAGACCTCAGGGAACTCGATCTCCCAGTGGAAGGGTTGGAGAGGGCGGGAGGATTCGCGGAGGGTGGCGGCGAGGGAACAAACCTCTCCCCCCCAACCCTCCTCTCCCAGGCGGGCAGAGGGCGGAGGAGATGAGAGCCAGTTCTGGACGTGGCTGCAGAGGATTTTAAGGGCAGCCTTGCGGCCCTTGTCAGTGTCGTGGGTAAAGTAGCAGGCAAGGACGGCATCACCCAGCAGGCGCACCCTGGCCAGGGCGTCGTTGGTGGCCATCCAGAGGCGGCGTAGCTCGGCGTTGTTCGGAGGGTCACCGATGGCGTGGATCTGCTTGCGGAGCACATCCGCCCGCGCGACCGCCTCCGCCACCAGGGGACGTACCAGGTCAAGCCGCACCTCCATCGCCTTCTCAGCCTCCTTCTTCCTCCTTGTAGCTTTCTTCTTCTCCTCTCCCCCATCTTCCCCTCTCTCTTCCTTCAGGGGGAGCGGGTAGGGGGTGAGGTTTGCAATCTGCTCCTTGCTCAACCCCACCAGCGAATCCCCACACTGAAGTGCATGATCGACGAACGTAAACGGATGCTCCTTAGCGCACGTTACCAACCACATCGACAAGCGGGCGAGAGCGACAGCCAGTGGGTTCTTGTCCACGCCGTAGATGCACTTCTGGGCCACCAGGCGGCGGGCAT
>JANWXX010000535.1 GCA_025057345.1 Polyangiaceae bacterium
CGCCCTACTCGGGCCGGGGGCCGTCGGGGCGGGGCGGGGGGACGTCCTCCGGGCCCTGTTTGCCCGGGGGGAACTGAGAGTGATCGGTACCTGCGGGCCTGAGGGGCTGAAGAAACTCACAGAGCGAGATGCAGCGCTATTTCGCAGATTTACAACGCTTCATGTAGACCCGGCCACAAATGCCCAGGCGCTAGAGATCCTCCAGGGGATTGTGCCTCGCTACGAGCAGCACCACAACGTGGCCATCTCAGCGGCCGCGTTGGATGCCGCAGTGAAGCTAGCGGCCCGCTATGTCCAGGACCGGGCACTGCCGGATAGTGCCATCGACCTACTGGACGAGACGGCTGCAAGGAAGCGGGTCGAGAACGAAGGTGTTCCAGCGGAGGTTGACAATCTCATGCGGCGGCTGGAATCCCTCCGTGCTCAGCGCAATGGAATTGCCCACGACAACGACCGAGCCAGTGTGGAGCAGCGGGAGCGTATCGATCGGGAGATCATCGCCCTGGAACCCCAAGTGGCTGCGCTGCGCAGCAAGCTGGATGCCAAGCGAGGTGCACAGCTTGCTGCCGACGCGCTACGGAAGGAAATACAAAAACTGGAGGCAGAGCTGGAGTCCTGTCGCAAGGACAAGCCCGCACGGGCCGGCGAGCTGGAGTATGTCATCCTCCCTCAGATACGGCAGCGCTATCAGGCTGCGCTGGCCGTGGTGGAGAGTAGTGGCCCAGGCTCCTCGAACCTGGTGGTAGCAGAAGACGTAGCTCACACGCTGGAAACCTGGACCGGCATCCCAGTGCAGAAGATGCTTGAGGGTGAGTCTGACAAATTGCTGAAGATGGAGAGCCGACTCCGGCAGCGAATTGTGGGACAAGACGAAGCGGTCAATGCCCTGTCCCGAGCCGTGCGACGTGGTCGAATCGGCCTTCGAGATCCGAAAAAACCCATCGGTTCCTTCTTGTTTCTCGGGCCCTCCGGCGTTGGCAAGACCGAGTTGGCGAAAGCCCTGGCCGAGTTCCTTTTCGACGATGAGCAGGCGATGACGCGGCTTGATATGAGCGAGTTCATGGAGCGGCACATGGCCCAACGTCTCCTCGGAGCCCCCCCTGGCTACGTAGACTCGGAGCAAGGCGGCTTCCTCACCGAAGCGGTTCGTCGGCGTCCCTACAGCGTGCTCCTCTTCGACGAGATCGAGAAGGCACACGGTGACGTATTCAACCTATTGCTGCAGGTGCTGGACGATGGGCGGCTCACGGACGGTCGAGGGCGCCTCGCCGATTTTTCCAATACCGTCATCATCATGACCAGTAACGTTGGCTCCGGTCGTATCCTCGACACTGACCCGCGCATGTTCGAAACCGAGGAGGGACGCTCGGCCCTTGGAGACGTGCTCATGAGTGAACTCAAGGAAAAATTCCGCCCTGAGTTCCTCAACCGTATCGGGGATGTGATTGTGTTTCGGCCGCTGCGAAAGAGCGACTTGCGCGGGATTGTGGATATCCAGTTGCGCAGGGTCAACAGCCTGGTGGAACACCGCGGGCTCTCTCTCCGGTTCACCGATGCGGCTAAGGATCGCCTGGTAGAGATCAGCTATGAGCCCGCCTTCGGAGCCCGTCCTCTCAATCGATCCATCCTCCGCCACATTCAGGATCCACTTGCGGAGAACATCCTTAAGGCCGGCTACCGTGAGGGTACTCGCCTAACCGTCGACGTGCGTGGTGATCAATTCATCTTCGAGGGGTAAGGTGGTTTCGCCCCTTGACGCACTGTTGGCCCGACCCCCCAAGGAGCGTCGTCTGGGGCCCTACCTCCTTGAAGTCCAGCTAGGCCGGGGGGGCTTTGCGCCTGTATGGAAGGCCCGGGAGATCTATGGTGATACAGAAGTGCGCACCGTTGCCATTAAGATTTTCTCCCTTGGATCTCTCCCTGATATCACCCCGTCCGGAAGCTTGTCTCTCCCCTCCCGCTACGATTCGGTCATCCGGGAGGCCCGAGCTCTTTGCCGCGTCGAGCACCCTGGTGTAGTGCGATTCCATACAATTTACCTGGATGAGGATGCAGCCCTCCTCGGCCTCGTCATGGAGTATCTCGACGGTCGATCCCTGGAGCAGCGCCTCCGAGAGCAGGGGCTCCTGTCTGCCGACGATGCTGTTGATTTGGGCCTGCAGATCGCCTCTGCGCTTCGGGCAGTGCATGAGGTAGGGCTTGTCCATCGAGATATCAAGCCTGCCAACATCGTCGAAGTTCGAGGCTCCTACAAGCTCATCGACTTTGGCATCGCCATCCACGAAGCCTTGCCCCAGGACAGCCGTCGCCAGCGAGTTGTCCTCGACGATCTTCCTTTCGAGGTTGCCGGTACCCGTCCCTCCTTCCTCCTCCATGCGCCTTGCCTAGAGAGTACCCTCCCCACCACCACGAGCCACCTTCCGGGGGGCACGATCGGCTATATGGACCCCTACTCGGTCGCCACTGGAGCACCAGCCACTCCTTCCAGCGACCTCTACAGCCTTGGGGTTGTTCTCTTTGAATCTCTTACCGGAAGGCTACCTTCCGCCTCGGACCATGGGCTCCGCGGTGAGATCCTGGATGGTCGGGCTGCACCGGAGTCCATTGCAACTCGAAACGAATCCATTCCCATCCCACTGGTTCACTTGGTGGATGCCCTGCTACGCCCAGAACGGGAGAACCGCCCTCCCTCCGCAGCTGCTGTCGAGGAGGCACTCTTGGCGATCGCCTCTCCCCCCCCCTCCCCTACCCTGAGCTCCGCGACCACACCTGAACCGCCAGCCACGCTCTCGAAGAGACTCCTCACGACCCAAGCTTCCCCGACGACCCAAGCTCCTCCGAGTTCGCTCCTGAGGCGGTGGGGATGGGTAGCAGTAGCCGCCGTGGCACTGGGTATCGGAATCGTGCGCTGGCATAGGAGCCCTGATCCCGTTTGTACACCTGGAACTACTGCGGCATGCACAGCCCGGTGCGAGCGAGGCGAGAGCACAAGTTGTCATATCCTCGGGTT
>JANWXX010000536.1 GCA_025057345.1 Polyangiaceae bacterium
CCTATTTTCCCCAGAATCCCCCTGCACGCTCCACGGTCCAAGTAGCAGCCCTCCCGCGAGGTGCTCGCGTGGAAATTGAGGCCGTCGCCTACCTCGGCTCCTGAACCAAACAAGAAAACCATGGCCAAAAAGATCTCTACTCCGTTTTCTCACTTCTCTCCCGAGCAGCTTCAGGTTACTGAGGAGAACGCTCTGGCCACCGTGACCAGCGTTGGTGCCGACGAGCAGGCTGATCTTGTGGACGCCTGGGTTGCGGCAGGAAACGTCGCTGCCGTCGCTGCCGTCGCCCGGGAAGACAGTGCTCCTGCTCCTGCCCGCAAGGCCGCACGCCGCGGCATCCATGTGCTCAAATCCCGTGGGATCACCGTTCCCGAGAAAAACACTGTCGCCCGCCCCTTCGCTCATACTCACCATCCCCCTCGCCAGATCGAGGCCCGCTATGCCCCCTTTGAGGCCGGCATCCAGGGCTCGGTGATTACCATCTTTTCCCGCGTGATCGGCAAAGATTGTGAGTTTGTCGAGGTCTTCTTCTCCGACAGTGCAGGGATCACTCGTGCCGGAGGTGGTACCTTGAGCCATTCCAAGCTCCGGGAATGGGAAGCCAGCCGGCGCTTTCGCCGCGGCTACGACGCAGTTCCGGTGCCCATCGAGTGGGCACGCTGGCGACTAGGCCAAGCTAGGCAACAGAACCGTAGAAGCGGTGTCCTGCTCCCCCTGGAATTGGAGCGTTTCCAGCATCTCCTCACTCCCATTCCCTCCTCGGATCCGGGGCATCCGGCCGCACAGCTCGGCCTCTCGGCAGAAGCGGAGCCAGTACGTGTCGCTCGTAGCTTCTCCCTCCATCTAGAGCCAGAGTTTCGCGCCTTCCGTCTTCCCCAAGAGGTAATGCAAGAGATGCTATCCGAGGTGGGCAAGCGCCTTGCAGCCTTGGGCCGTAATGCTGAGCAGAACGAGATTGAGCAGTTCTTGGAGGAGGAAAAGCGCGCTGCTGCCGATCGGTTCTTCCAGGAAGAAGTGCGTAAGCGTCTGGCTGATCAGATGTATGACCTGCTTCTCTCCGTCCACCACCGGGCCGGTAGGGAGAAGGCCCTTGATGTGCTAGCCACTCGAGAAGCGATTCTGACTGCCGGGCTCATCACTCGGCCCCCCAGCGAGATCCCTTTCCTGGTAGGGTTCTTCGACAAGACCTTGGCCATGCTGATCCACGAGGGAAACGGTCAGCTCTCCATCCCCATGCCTCGCTCCATCTCAACCACTAGACCGGTGCTCTCCGCTGAACAGCTTGCAGCCATCGAAGGAGCTCGCCAGGGAGCTTGATCCCCGAAGTCCAACGCGCTCAAGCTAAGAGTAGCTTGATCTGAATTGAGCCGAGGCTGGTGGCGTTGAGCTTCCATAGGCCCTCGGACTGGCCACTGCAGGCGGCATTGCCACAGAAGGTAGCAGACTGCTCCGTGCTGCCCTCCACCTCCTGCCAGCCGGTCACTGTATCGATCAACACCTTATCTCCGGCGCCGCTGACCTGCCCCTGGATGTTGAGGTTCGCAGAACGCGGCACTGAGAAGATGATGTCTCCGTTACGGGTGGTGATGGTGTTATCCGTGGTGGTTGGGATAACGCTAACCAGATCAAAGGCGATATCACCGAGGCCCGTCTCCACAGTGGCCCCCCTGCGCGCACCTCGGACCGAGATGCCACCACTCTCCGATTTGGCTACGATATCGCCGTTGAAATTGTCTGGGATCCAAATATCTGCGATGGCCGACAGGGAGGAGTTGTACTTACCGTTTCGGTTGTCGAGGTCAACGGTGACGACTACCCCATTGGCATCGGAGCCAACATTGGTGAGAAGATTCCCGCCTTCAGCCACCTGCTTCATCTGCCGTGTGGCCTCGTCCTTCCTGTCCTTGGTATCGTTGTTGATAGGAAGGAAGCGGACACACACCTGGGTGGCATCCGAGCACTCGGCAGGTTTCCCACCGGTGCTGTGGGGGTTGATGGTAATGGAGGTGGAGGCGGTTTCCCCCGTACGGATGTTGCCCCCTACGATCCCCACTGTCAGGCGCTGGCCATCCGTCCAAGCCACCTGACGGACAATCGGGGTACCGATGTATTGTACGGTACTCTGGCCAATGCATTGGACTGAGTCGTCTCCAGGTTCGCAGTCCACCTTGCAGCCAGAGAGAGATGCCGCCATACCGACGGCAAACAACGACAGGAAAGCAGAGCGAAGGGTACGGGTCATGGGGTCCTCTTGGGGCGTTTTTTACGGGGCTGCGCTTGGGTTCATTCCCTGGGAGGAACAGATAGCTTAGCCCAACTTGCTCGCCGTTGGACGATCCTCCCGTGTCCTCATTCACCAGCCCCCCCTCCGCAGGACTTCACGCAACCCCCTAGCCGTTGCCCCCGGGCTCCCTGACCCCACCACCCTCCCCCCTGCCCTGACCACAGGCATCACCTCCCGAATCGTCGAGCAGAGCATCAGCTCCGCCCCCTCTCCCAGCTCCTCAGGCCGGATACCGCGAACCTCGACGGTCCAACCCAGCGCTGGAGCTACTTCCAGTAGGAAACGTCTTGTCACTCCGGCCCGCCCCCCTGCAGGCGCTGGAGCAATCAACTTGCCTTTGCGCGCTAGGAGCACGTTACAAGTGCTCCCTTGCCCCAGATACCCATCTTCATCCAGAAAAATCACCTCCTCGGCTCCTCGGGAGCGAGCTTGGTCCCTGGCCAGCAGGTGGGGCAAATAAGCTAGGGTCTTGGGCCCTAGCGTTCCCCCCGGGTGGGGGTGCAGTTCCACCGAGACGCCTCGCAGGTAGACTTCCTCGGCCGGGGGAACCAAAGGCTCTACCAGCACCACACGGGTTGGTTGCCCTCCCGGTTCCCCTCGGGAAAGGAGCAACCGTACCAGCCACTCCCCCGGACCAACCCGCCTCAACGCCACCTCTGCCTCTTCACGCAACCGCGCCAGAGGTTCTCTGGCATCCATACCCAACCGCTG
>JANWXX010000537.1 GCA_025057345.1 Polyangiaceae bacterium
TGCTCTCAACTCTCGATGATTGAACAATTCACCGTTGCTTGCCACCCACACCCGCCCGCTCTCATCGGAAAGAGGCTGCCTGCCACCCTCCGCGTCCAGCAACGACAAGCGTCGGACGGCCAGTGCCACCCCTGGCTCAATCCAGGAGAAACCGTCATCGGGGCCCCGATGCCGGAGGCTTTCAGCCATCCGAGCTAGCCTCTCCTCGGGAAATGTCCGTCTCCCTTCCAGGTCAAGGGCTCCGACGATACCGCACATGGCTCAAGACCATCTGATGGCTGCGCTCACCGTAGACTTCAGCCAGCCCCAGGCCAGCCCTGGCCCCAGCCTCGCTGCCACGGCTCTCACCAGGGAGGCACTGGTCGCCTCGTAGGTGGCATACCCTTGCCAGATGCGTTGCCAGGATCGGCTCACCGCTTCTTTCCCTTGGCAGCTTGCCTGCTCTAGATGGAGCCCAATCACTTCCGTGGACCACGCCGTGTGACCTGAGGCGGCGTTGTCGATGGTCTCATGGAGCTGGAAGAAATAAGGGTCGATCCCATGGCGACGGAGCAATTGGGTGGCTATTCGGTAGGTTTCCCCGACACCGGCCATCTCGATGGCCAGGTTCAGCCCGAGTAGCTCCGGCAAGAATTCCCCGCTGCATTGGGCAAACGATAGCCATAGCACTGGCATGGCAAAGGCCTCCGGCAGCAAACCGGGCCACTGCTCGAATGCCTCACTATCGCACGGGGGTAGCTCGAT
Source organism: Polyangiaceae bacterium (assembly GCA_025057345.1). Classification (GTDB taxonomy): domain Bacteria; phylum Myxococcota_A; class Polyangia; order Polyangiales; family Polyangiaceae; genus JANWXX01. The sequence goes on from JANWXX010000537.1 coordinate 745, forward strand.
CCCCTGTGCCGCTAGTGTCTTCCGCAGCACATTGCCGTGGTGTTGACGAACCACCCCTGCTCCCAGCTCGTCGTAGTAGATTCGCAGCAGCCATCCTGCTTCTGGTCGGTGGCTGTTTTCCGGTCGGGTCATCCCCTGGAGCCACGCTCCATCCACCAGTGCTGCCGGTGCTAGCTGAAGCAGCAGCCAGCACACCTGCTGCCTCGACAGCCCTTGGGCTAGCCCCAACCCTCTTGCTGGATCTCCAAGCTGTGCTTGCATCCGACGCTCCACCCACTCGGCCAGTGTATTCCAGGTGTACGGCCACAGCCCCTGTGCCTTCAACCTCTCCTCCTCCCCGGCGTTCTTCACCCGCGCTAGGCTCCGTAGCACAATCCTCCGGGCATGAGCAGTATCGCCGAGAAGCAGGGAACGGTAGAGGGATGCCTTCCCCCTGCGACGAACTGAGGGAGAAGGCGTAGGAGTGGAAGGCGGGAGGGGAGGGGGCTGCACGGGAGTTAGCTGATCAATATCGCTCACTCTTCGGTTGGTTGTGGCCAAGGAGGGGAGATCTTGGATCCACCTTCGCAGAACCCGCTCCTCCTCCGGGGAAAAGACCCCGAACATGGGCCCACCAAAGGCAAGCAATCGGGTGAGCAGCAGACTTCTCTCCGGATCGCCGGGCCTAACCCAAGGAGAGCGTGCCAGCGCATCCAGAAAGGCATCCACGTTGAACCGTTTGGGATCAAACCAATCCTCCAGTGCTCTGCCGTCGAGCAAGACCCCGCCGTGGCGTCCCCTGGCATGGCGAACCTTCCGAACCAGCATGGCTGCCAAGGCTTCCCGTGGGGAAGGGGGTGGCCGAAGGGAGGCGTACCAAGCGAGGCGGCTCCGGAGAAGCGCCGAGGCCCCCCGCCAGAGCCGAGGCCAGACCGAAGGCCACCGCTCAAGCAGCGCCAACAAGCAACGACGAGCAGCTTCTTGAGCACGGATCTGTCCGGAAGTTCCGGGGGAGCGATCCCCAAGGTAACGCCCCCCGGTATCCTCCAGGGCACAGCGTACTAGGGCCGGAGGCCCCAGCTCCACGTAGGCTGCGTGAAACCCCAGGACTTCCGGGAGCCATCCGCCGTCTTGTTGCGTCCTCACCGAAGAGCGTCCCAACCGCAACCCGACCAGCGCCAGAGCGAAATCGTCTTCGCACAGACGCTCATCCTCCCGCGACAGTAGCCCCTCCAAAGTTGGCGGCGAAAGACCCAAAGCACCGAGCTGCGCCCGGTAGAGGTTCCCCCGGTGGAGTGCCGGCTCTCCCTCACCGCTCTCCAGATACCATGCCCCAAGACAGGCTTGCCCCAGCTCGTCGTGGCTGTGACGTACCTCCACGGCAGAGGCTAGCCAGCCGCCCTCCACTAGCGCTGCCGGTACATATCCCAGCAAGATCCTCTCGCGACCAATGTGGGTAAAGATAGACCCCGCTTGGTATTCCTCCTCGGCGCGCAGCTCCAGCAGGCGTGCCTCTAGCGACTCGATCCCAGGGGAGGGGGGGTCTGGCCAGGGCTCCAGGAGGCCATCAAGGCCGTCGGGTAGGGAACCTCCGGATAGGATGGCGAGGTAGCAAGCGCGATGCGAAGGATAGGAGGCGGACAAGAGAGTTCACGCAAGTTTAATGCAAGACTGGAGCCACCAGGGTACGGGCAAGGGAGTCCAGCTCACGGCGGGCATCCAGGGTGGGGGTGTCGGAGAGGGTGGCAAGGCGAGTGAGGGACAGAGGACGGAGTGCCACTGTACGGAAGCCCCAGGTTCCTCCGGGCTCCCGGAGTTCGACACGTGCCTCTCGTGCGTAAGGGTCATCAGAGGGATACACCAGAATCGAGGACTGGCCGTGGCCGATGGCATAAAGGGTGAGTTGGTAGAGCATCTCCCTGGGAAGCGCTTCCGTCCAGAGATCCCGGTACTTGGCATCCAGCAGGGCGACTAGCCTACCCGAGGAGAACAGGGCGAAGTCGGGGCGCGGGGTAGGGGGGCGGCGCTGGTGCGGATTTGCCTCCGGCGCATAGCGAAGCAACCCATGGAGCGACCACTCCTCCTGGATCTCGTACTCCCGCAAGTGCTCTCTCAGGAGCCTCCCTACCACTGCCTGGAAGAACCGATTCATATCGTACAGAAAGCCCGACGGGAGAGCTCCCTCGACCCCTATTTGCCCTCGTAGCAGCGCCTCTATCAGCTCAAGTGCGGGCAGGTACGCGCGGGCTCCTCTGTGAATCTCCG
>JANWXX010000538.1 GCA_025057345.1 Polyangiaceae bacterium
CGCCCATATACCGCGAACACTCCGTAGCAGAGGCCACCTCCTGCTCCAAGCGCAAGGAGCCACGGGAGTGGGGTGGTGCCCGGCGAGGTGTGGGGCGGACGGGTGGAAGATGACAGATGGGTGTGAGGAGGGGTTACCCCCTCCTGTGCGGGGTCACGTCCGTGGCTCTGGGGAGAGGCTGGAAAACCGGGGGACGCTGAAACAACACCCTGCAGCTCCTTCTGGATGGCACGGGTGCTCTCCGTCAGTGCTTCTGCCACCTTCCCCGCCTTCATCCGGGGTCGGAGCACCTGGTCGAGGATGTCGGCACTCTCCACGTCCGTCAGTAGATGACCCACCCCCTTGCCTGTCTCGATCCGTGATTTCCGCTCGGACATCGCCAGCAGCAAGATCACCCCGTTGTCCTTGCCTACCTTGCCCACCCTCCAGCTCTTGGCCAGCTCGTAGCTATAGTCTTCCACACTCTTGCCCTCCAGCGAGCGGACCACTACCACCGCCACCTCGAACCCCGTCTGCTTCTCGAACGCGTCGAGTTCTTGGTGGAGAGCCCCACGCTCTTCGGGGGTCAGCACCCCTGCTCCGTCGGTTACCCATCCAGTACGTGAGGGGAGCGCGAAGAGGAGCGAGGTCCAGAGCAGAAAGATGAACGAGGTTGCGGCCCAGGCTGCCCCGAGGGAAGGTCGGCGGAAAGTCAACGCTCGGAAGGTCATATCCTGGAGCGTACCAGCCCGTCCTGACTTGGGTCATCCCAGAAGTTCTGTACCCTCCAGGATGAGGTGAGGTTCCCTGGTGTCGAGAGCTCCGCGAATCAGCGCCGAGGCGACTTGGGATCCTTCGATGGGAGCGTAACGTGCGATCATTTCCTTAGGCACGATATGCTGAAGTACCCCGAAAAGGGGGACGCTTATCGCCAGCACTAGACGCTCTCCGAGGCGAGATTCCTCGCGCTCACCTACCAACAGGGATGGCCGTACCATCACATACGGTAGCCCGCTGGAACGTACTGCTTCCTCAACCTCTGCCTTGGTCTTCAGGTAGAGCCCTATCCCGCGATCCGCACCGACGGAGGACACCAGACCGAAAACGGGGCGACCCGGCAGTTGCTGTAGGCGATTCAACAGCCGGAGGGGATAATCCCGGTCTACGCGGCGAAACGCCTTGTTGGAGCCTGCCTTCTTGCGGGTGGTTCCCAGGCAGCAAAGGAGCAGGTCGCAGGGGATCTCTCCGCCCAGCGCCTCGTAGCTCGCCTCCTGCTCATAGTCGAACGACCGCTCCCGCACACCCTCGGGAAGCCCCGCACCGGTCCTGCGGACCAGTGCGGTCACCTCCACATCCGACCTTGCTGCAAGCTGCCGGAGAACCTGCCGACCTACGAGCCCGGTACCTCCGGCCACCACTACCTGCCGTGGTGCCATCAGTAGTACCAGGGGAAGCGGGTGTAATCCTGAGGGCGTTTCTCAAGAAAGGCGTCCCGCCCTTCCCGGGCTTCCTCGGTTCCGTAGGCGAGGCGGGTTGCTTCCCCAGCGAAGATTTGCTGCCCTACCATCCCATCGTCGATCATATTGAAGCCAAACTTGAGCATGCGCATCGCCGTGGGGCTTTTGTTGCAGATGGTCTTCCCCCACTCCAGGGCGGTTGCCTCTAGCTTCTCATGGGGGACGACAGCATTCACCATCCCCATGCGCTCGGCCTCCTCTGCGCTGTAGTTCCTCCCCAGGAAGAAGATCTCCCGGGCCTTTTTTTGCCCCACCTGCCGGGCCAGCAGCGCCGAGCCGTAGCCGCTGTCAAAGCTTGCTACGTCTGGGTCCGTCTGTTTGAAGATCGCATGCTCCCGGGAGGCCAGCGTCAAGTCGCAGACCACATGCAGACTGTGCCCACCGCCCACCGCCCACCCTGGTACCACCGCGATCACGATCTTCGGCATGAATCGGATCAAGCGCTGCACTTCTAGAATATGGAGCCTCCCTAGTCGACTCGTATCTATGTTGCCGTCTTCGTCCCCCTCGTACTTGTAGCCATCCTTTCCACGGATCCTCTGGTCGCCGCCAGAGCAGAAGGCCCATCCGCCGTCCTTCGGGGAGGGACCGTTGCCGGTGAGCAGTACGCAGCCCACGTCTGGGGTCTGGCGAGCGTGGTCCAGCGCTGTGTATAGCTCGTCCACTGTGCGAGGGCGGAAAGCATTGCGCACCTCCGGCCGATGGAAGGCGATGCGCACAACACCGCTATCTACGGAGCGGTGGTAGGTGATGTCGGAGAACGCGAAGCCAGATACCTCGCGCCAGCAGGCAGGGTCGAAGAGAGCGGAAACCATGGCACCCTATAGCACCGAGAGGGCGAGAACGAGCATCGTGGAAGCTTATTGTCGTCCCCTCCACCGTCGCACGGCCCAGCCTAGTATCAGCGTCGCCGCTGCCACAATCGCCTCCCTTAGGGTTGCTCCTGACACCAGAAGGCTCGTCGTTGCCAGGGCCAGTGGGGCAGGCCAGGCATCCCACGGGCGCAGCCCTCCCTGGCGTCGCATGGCCATACGAAAGAGCGCTAGCGCCGTCGCTCCGTATTGGGCCAACACAGCCAAGCTGGAGAGGGTCAGTAGTTCTCCCAGTTCCCCGAGTGCGAGCAATCCACTGACGAGTACCACCGTGACTGCCAGCGCGCCCAGCGGTACCCCTTGGGGCGACTCTTGGGAGACCAGCTCCCCTAGCTCGGACCCCAGCGCAGCCAAGTACCTGGGTGTCACCACCATCATGCCCAAGGCAATTCCAAGGGCGGAAAGATTGGTTCCAGCCCCTAGAATGATCGCCCATCTGCTGCCCCCTAGGGCTCTGGCGGCCTCCACCAGGGGTGCTGAAGAGGAAGGAAGCCCTGGCACTGCTTGTAGGCAAGCTCGATGCAGTAGTCCATAAAGCAGCGCTGCTAGGAGCAGTGTGCCGATCATGGCCCGAGGTACCGCTTGCTCTCCTCTCCGGACGTGCCCT
>JANWXX010000539.1 GCA_025057345.1 Polyangiaceae bacterium
CTGGATGCGATGCGTGTACCGCGCTCCGAGTGGGAGGGGTATGCTGACAACGGCGGGTACGGAAAGCTGTTGATTGGTGAGGGCTACGACAAGGTCTACGAGCCTTCGGTCTACACCAAGATGGACGAGCCCCTTCCCTGGATTCGTCCTTAACCCTTCCTCAGGTTTGATGCTCATCCAGCAGAGCATGGTGTACTCGTTCTTGTGGCCGACCTCCAGAGTGAGGTTACCGTCGCTCACCTCGATGGGCACACTCTTCTTCTTGTAGGGAATTTCCGGGGTTGTGGACTCGTTATCTGGTTGAAGTAAGGGGGAAGGTCAATTAGAGGAAGTACCACCAAACCTCTTCTTCTAGGGCTTGGCCCTTTGAGGCGTAAGCTGCCTGGTACTTCGAGAGGTTGGCCCACCACATGTCGTAGGAGGCCCCTTGTGCTGCCGGGTGCTCGACGATTTCCTGCTTCGGCTCCTCGCTGATAGCAATCCGTAGGTGAGGCGCTGCAGCCTTTGTCAGTCGAGCCAAGTAGGCTACGGTGGCATACTCCTCGGGCCCTTGGGGTTCATTTGCTAGTAGTAACCCCGCTTATCCCATCCCTCTGCCACGAGCCGCTTGCGATGACTACCAGCAGCTTGCTCCGGGCGGGATTGTAGGCGTCTTTCGTTGTAATGAGGCCCGCAGGTCATGCCACACTCGACAGTGTGAGTCAGTGTTCGAAGAAGCAATTCTTGATTCGCCGTTGCTTCTAGGCTCTTGCTCCCTCCCAACGCCTGGAAGCTTGCATTCCAGTTGCCGTCAAAGGAGGCCCTTTCGGGTAAAGTGAAGTCGTAGATATGGAGCTTCACCGAGATCTTTTGCGTCTCTCCCCCATAAAACTGAGAGCGAGCCGCGGTAATCATCTGGGGTAGCCTCCCTGGGGACGTACAATGCCAGAAGGGCTGGTTTGGTCCCACGGGGAGTGGTTCCGGTTTACCGAAGGAGGCAGGCCACAGAGGGTCCGGCATCCACCCACTGGCGATGGCAGAGGCATCGGAAGGAGCACTGAGCTTCACATACTCAACCCGCCGGAGCTCGATTCGGGAGATGGCGCTTCCAGGGCCGGAGTATGGGCCAACGTCGAAGGTGGCCGTGCTGCTCCCTGGCGAGCGAACCACGATCTGAAGCGGCTCGAACTCGTTGCGTGCTGTAGGGAGCTGGAGGGCGTCGCCGGTGGCCGAAGGAAGCTCTGCTTCCTTCAGCACGTAGCATCACTCAGGGTAAATCGCCACGATTGTGCTTCATTTCATTCTACGAGGCTACCCACGGGTAGATGACGCCTTCTCGCGGACCTTCCGAGCCTTGCGTCTTACTCCAAACGACTCGGCGGTCAGAAGATGTGGTTGAAGTTGATGTACAGGCCGGTGTCCTCAGAGGAGACGCCGTAGTCGACCATGATGAGGGTGGCCTGGTTCCATGCGATGCGGAGGGCGGCACCCTGGCCTTGCTTCCATTCCGCGAAGGAGGTCTGGGATACGCGCTCGAAGGTGCGACCCAGGTCAACGAAGGGTACGACGATGAAGGCGAAGTCCTGGTTGAGGGTTGGGAAGTGGCCGATGGTCCAGCGGACCTCCAAGTTGGTCAAGGCCATGACGTGGCCGACAAAGCGATCTTGGCGGTAGCCCCGGAGGGTGCGGACGCCTCCCAGACCCAAACGGAAATCTTCGGAGAAGGGGAAGACGTTCATAGAGAAAAAGGGGGTACCCTGGGTCTGAACCTGGTAGAGCGCCCGACCTGCAAGCACAAGATCGGCGTAGTGCTGCAAAGGGCTCCAGTAACCACGGACAACACCGAGAACCCTGGCAAACTCGTACTGGGAACCGAGGGCACGTGTGCCCAATTCTCCGGAGATTTCTGCCATGATCCCGTTGTTTGGGTCTGGCTCGAAGTCGCGGGTGTCCAGGACCACAGCGAGACGGAGATAGTTCTCCCAACCGCCGCTGCAACCGACGATCTTCCCTGCATCGCAATCCTCCCGAAAGCGGGTGGGAGCCATAGGCGCGCGGGTTTCCTCCCCGGTAATCGGGTCGATAGCTCGGACCATCTTGCCTGTGTAGTCGCGAATCATGTTCTGGGAGAACCCGAGGCCTACGAATGGCCGCAGAAGCCCCCCCCAGAGGGATTTTTCTAGGCTGAAGGCTAGCTGAGGTCGCATGAGATCAAGCTTGTTGTAAAGGGCTCTTGTTTTACCATCGGGGCCCACTTTGGCGAGGGCTTCGTCCATGTCAGGGGCCCGCTCGAAGGTGCGCCCGGCCCCGGTGAAGGTGAGAGCTTTGAGAGAACGGCCATCCCGGTGGAAATAATTTTCGCTGGTGTTGCGGGCCAGGATTGCCGATGCTCGAAGGCGGTAACTGCTGCTCTGGAAGGCTGGAGCATCGTAGTCAAGCCAATGAAACTGGAGCCCTTGAGTGGAGAAGAATGCCTGGAGAAAGATCCGGTGGAGGTAGGGCGTGTAGGCGAAGCGCGGATCGCTCCGGTCGCCGTTACGGAAGTAGTAGACCCGAGCGCCAAAGCCGAATCCGGTGTTCGGATCCGAGTTGGCCAGCGGGAGCCCGGTAAAGTAGTTATGCTCCTTCTTGCGCTGGTACTCCTCCTCGATGAGCGGTGGGCGCAGGCGAAGGCTCTCCAGGGGCGGGGGACGCTCGCTGGGAAAATCGAGATACGTGGGGCGGTCCGCATCCCGCTCTGCAGGCGTCTTTAGCTCATCTCCATGAGCCAGCGTGGAAGTGGAGAGAGCAGCAACCAGAGCCAAGGCGGCGAGCGGGGATGTATTCACGAGGAGAGGGAGGCTACCCGATCTATCTTGGAGGTAGCGTCACAGGAAGGAGATGCCGACGCTGAAGTAGGGGAAGCCAATGCGGAGGGTGAGGGTGGTGGATTCCTTGAAGTGCCACCGTGCGCCAGCGTGGAGGAGGAAGAAATCTACACCA
>JANWXX010000053.1 GCA_025057345.1 Polyangiaceae bacterium
GAGCCGTACTGCATCTCCCGCCTTAGCTCCAAAGGATCCTCGAAAGGTTGTTTGGAAGAGAAAATAGAGGAAAAGTGCAAAGAACCCCGCCTGGGAAACCCGTCGCAGCCAGACTAGGATTCGGATGAGAGGTCTTGCTGGGATACCGCTTCCAGGGCGCTTCGGGTCCAGCTTTTTTGGCCGTGTTTTGGCGCTTGTGGACGCCTCTGTCACCGGAGCCTCTGGGGAGAAGGGCACATTGGGCAGAGCTGTACTCATCAGCCCCAGCTCCTCGCTGAGGGTACGGATGCGGGCTCCTGCTCGCCGCTCCATCTCTTGTTGGATCCGCGTTGCTTCTTGGTGTGCTTCTGGCGAGCGAGAGTACACATCGCTCGCCTCCACCCCCAGGGCTCCACGGATCGTGAGGGTGTCCAGGGGGGTAACCTCGCCTACCACGCCCAGCCAGGGGATGGGGGAGGGTAGGTTCCCGGAGGTTGGGTGAACGACCGCATCCATCCCCGTCGCTGGTGGAGCCGTAGCCTGGACTACCGGCAAGGAGCGCTTCTTCGGGGGAGCCTCGCCCCCCTTGCCACATCCGCAGTCGCTCTTACAGCAGTCCATTGTTCAGACCTCCTTCACTCGGAGGGACTCCCAGCGGATTGTGCCGAGGCCTCGCTCCTGGCCCATGGCCAGGTAGGGGATATTCTCCCGCTTCTGCCCAATCAAAGTGCAGCCGTAGGCATCGATCGCTACCTGATCGATGGAAGCGATTACCTGGTTGAGCACCCGAGTATCGTCAATGTTGCCTCCTTGGGGGCCGTTCCTCACCAGAACCCTGGTGGCATCGAGGACAGTGAGCGTAGGTCGCAGGAAGGTGGCCAAATCCGCCACGCTTAGGTCGATGCTTTGGTGGAGGCGGTTCCGACGTCCTCCCAGCGAGCCGTACCAGTTCTTCATCGCCCCGGTGTACTTCGCTAGGTTGTGGTGTTTGGCCACCGGTATGTTGATCAGTTTGTCCGCTTGGATCAGCGGTGTATAGACCGGCCATTCGTCCAGCACCTCGCCCTTGAGGCGCATCCCCCGGAAGCGGTGCTCTGTCGGCAGGATCACCTCGGCCCCTTGGTTGTACGCGGCTCGCCAGATCCCCGAGCGCTGGAAGCACCGGTTCGGATCGTTGCAACTTGCATCGGTGACTACCACCGTTTTTGCCCCCGCTTCATAGGCCATCTGTACGACCGTTGCCACCACCTCTGGGTTGGTATTGGCTGCATGGAGCGGCGTTCGATCCCAACCGATGTTGGGTTTCACGACCACTACGTCCCCTCGGCTAATGAAGCGCTTCATCCCCCCTAGTGCTTCCACGGCTGCCCGGGTAAGCGCCGCTGGGTCTGCCCCGGTCTTGGCAATGGCCAGCTGGGTCAGCTCGTTTGCCCCTTCCTTGAGCTGAAAGTCTCGAATCTGCCGCTCTCCTTGCCTGGCTGCAACCCCCAACCCTCCCTGATCCCAGACAGCCCGCCCTAGGGCCGCAGAACTAGCCAATACCAGCCCTGTGGTCCCTACCCGCTTGATCGCTTCCCGGCGGTCGATTTCCGAGCTCATTCCTTCGGGAATAGCGAATAGCTGACGTAACGGCAAGTTTGCCCAGAAGACCTGGGGTCATCCTATGCTATCTTTCACCCTTGATGGCTCGAACCTCCGGGACAAAACCGCCCAAATCTGAGCCTTGTGGCCCCCATGAGCATCCTCCTCGGGTGGCCGCTGACCTCAAGGGATCGGACGCAGCCTTTGAGCGCGCTGCTGCTATCTTCCGAGCTGCCGGAGACGTAGCCCGGTTGCGCTTGCTGGCTCGTCTTGCCAGTGGAGAGTGGTGCGTCTCCGAGCTGGCAGAGGCCGCTAACACAGGCCTCTCCACGGTATCTCAACAGCTCCGCTTGCTCCGCTCGGAAAAGCTCGTCGCTCGCCGGCGCGTAGGAAAGCACATCTTTTACCGCCTTGCCGACGACCATGTCCTCGATCTGGTCCGGAGTGCGCTCTCCCACGCCTCCGAGCCTCGCTCCAAGAGAGGTACATAGACAACACTTTAAAAATCGTTCAACTTTCCTGTCCCGAGGACTTCATGGCAACCCCTCCTCTCCGCGATGATACCTCCGAGTTGCGAGATGAGCTTCATTCAGTCGGACTTCGAGCCACGGCTTCACGGATCGCCGTGCTCCGGTTGTTGCGACGGGCCACCTCCCCGGTGAGCCACGCGGAGGTAACTGAACAGCTTCAGGGGGACGGCTTTGACCGTGCCACCCTCTACCGTAACCTCTTTGACCTCAACCGTGTTGGCCTGGCGCGTCGCTCCGATCTCGGAGATCATGTCTGGCGCTTCGAAGCCGCTCAGCAAAGGGGGCATCCCACTGAGGATCATCCTCACTTTGTCTGCAACCAGTGCGGTCAGGTCGAGTGCGTCGACGGGGTCGAACTGTTGGTCCAGCGCGGTGCCAAGGGTCCCCGAGCCATCCGCAAGAAAGCGGTTGCCATCCAGCTCAAGGGCCTCTGCGACCGTTGCACCGCCACTTGAGCTGGTGCAAACCGGCTCCTGGATGTAACCAGGCTTCCACTGACAGTTCCTCGCCTCAGGAAGCTCCTGAGTGGTTCTCTTCTGGATGATTAAGCGAGGGGTTCCCTCTCGGATGGCCATGGTTAGCGAATGCGACTGTAGTGGATTTCGTAGCAGCTATGCACGCTGAGGACGAAGTGGCGGCGGCTCTGCTCCAGAAGCTCGTCGGGATCTTCCCGACCCTGGTAGTCCGTGTTGCAAGTGTTGGTTGCATAGAACCACACCACCTGGGAGCCTGCCCGACGCACGGTGCCCTCTTGGAAACAGCTCCCCGAGGAGCGCCCGGAGGTTGGGTTGAGGGTGGTGATGGTCTGGGTGTAACGCCCATCCGGAGTGATTTGTAGCTCATAGCTGGCCGAGCCATCGCTGTCTTCCCCGAACCAATGTCCCACCAGATCTCCCAGATGGTCGCTTTTTGGAGGGGGCTCAAACCCAGTGAACTTCCTTGTCATAGCCGCGGAAGGGCTGCTGGTCGTAGGTTTGGGGGCCTTGTCGTCGCATGTGCCTCCCGAGCCCGGCACCTTCCCTTCGGGACAGATTTGGACGGTGGCTCCCATGGTTGTGGGGGGAGGTGCGTTGGAGGCGCAAGCTACTGAACCAACCCACAGCGCACAATTGAGCCAGCGAGAGGTCATGGCGTCAGTCTAGCAAAGGGTTCCAGGTGCCCGAACCTAGCGGGGAGAGAAAATCCGGGTGCAGTCAGATTCTCCTAATAAAAGGTACTCTGGCTCGCCTTGAGAGGCGGTAGTAGAGACGGTGGACACATGCGCCTACAGAGCTGGCTGCCATCCTGCGGTTTTCCATCCCGCGGTTGGGCACCTCGGGCATGCACTTGACTAGGCTTCAGTGCCGCTCGGAGCCGGGACGGCGTTCAATGGGGGGTAGTGGAGGTAGGGAAAGGTCGATGCGCCAATGACCTTCTTCATTGACGCATGGGACTGCTGCTCGCTCTGTGGTAGGGTCCAGGCCTATCAGCTCCACTGTGGCATGGTTCCCTTGTATCCGTGTCGTCCATTGCCTGGGCTGGAATCTAGGAAAATAGTGGGATGGGGCAATCATCTGCTCAGGTCCCAGGCGCTTGCCGAAGGCTGCGCTCGCCCTCCGAGAGCGATCCGAGAGGCTGGTCTGCGCAGGGCGAGAGAGAAGGTCAAAGACCGCCCGGGCATCTTTGGGGTCGCCATGGACCCTTTCCAGACGCTCCAGGAACTCGCGGACGACTCCCTCTGGTGTGGCGTCGAAGGGCTTGCGGTTGCACCCAGCGCTACCCATGAGCAGTGCCAACATCACCGCGGATCTCGCTAGGATGGAACCTCTGCGCACCATGTGAGGACTCTTGCACGCAACCTGAGCCAAGCCAACCCATGCGTTCCATGGCTCCCCTGCTGCTCCCCCCGCTCCACTTGTCTTCTGGGCAGGTGCTCCGAGTTGCTTGCACTGGGGTGGAGCTTATCCCACCTGGGTCCGCTGCGCTCCTCGACGCCTTTGATCGCGGTTTGTTCTCCCTGTCCACCCTGGAGGGCTCATCGATCCCGGTGGATTCCCTCTCGGTGGAGGATTTCCAGGTGCTTCGAGCATATCTGACGGCCCAAGGGGTGGCGAGGGAAGATCCGATGACGCGCCCCTGCTCCAACTGCGGTGAGTTGCTGGAGGTATACCCCTGCGCCGCTGTCACCTGGAGTCCTTTCCTCCACGGGGATCTCGACGATTCGGAGCTGGACGAGCCCTTCCCCTTCGAGGAGCCCCTAGATCTCGGGACGCCTGGAACTCCCTGTGAGGTGCTGCTCCGGCCCACCACCGTCGCCGAGGCCCGCGCCGTGCTCCTGGCGCCGGAGCGCCTCCGCCCTACCGCCGCTCAGTGCAAGGCCCTTGGCATCGTCCAGCTCGATCAGGAAACCCGTCCGGGGTACATCGCCCGGGCGCTTCAGCGCTGCGACGACGAGGTCTGGGCAGCACTTCTAGATACCATTGAGCAGTCCTGGTACCCGCCCCGCCTCTCTGCTTGGGTTTCCTGCCCCAACTGCGGCGCTCGCAACATCTTCCAGGCCCCTGCGAAGCGGGAGTTCGGAGGCTTTCCGGGAGCATCACGGTGGCAGCAAGAGGAGGGGGAAGATTTCCCGGATTTCGAAGAATTCTCTGCCCGGGTAGAAGCGCATGCTCGGCAGATTTTCCGCTCTGCCGGGGCGGAGGGGGTCGGGCTCTATGTGGAGGGTGGTCCGGCGGACTGTGACGAGGGGGGCGTTCCGCTCCTTGGCTCCTACGAGCCTGGCGAGCTAGAGGAGTACGGGGTAGCGGGTCAGCAGCCTGAGGTAACGATCTATTACCGTACCTTCCTGGCGATGCATCGGGAAGATGGCCCATACGATCTGGACAGGGAGATTCGTGAAACCCTGGAGCATGAGTTGGAGCATCACCGGGCGTTCCTAGCGGGGTACGACCCGGTAGACGAGGAGGAGCGAGCCCAGATTGCCCGGGAACTGCGTGGGCAGCTTGGTGGTACGGAGGTGCTACGGCGCTCGTTGGCTTCCGTCCGGCGGAGCGTGGGGGATTTCTTCTATCGGACCTGGCCTCTCTGGGTGGTCGTCCTGGTCGTCTCCCTACTGGAGGTGTGGGCTTCCCCTCGGTGAGGTGCTCCCTCCTTGCGTCCTTAGAGCATCCTGTTTACCCCTCCCAGAGGATGAAGGTGCGCTTGACTTGGGCGGTCGGTTGGCTTGTGGGCTTGCTGGTAGCGTCGGCCTCAGCACAGACCGGCGGCGACGATGTGGTGGTGGCTCGTATCGGGACGACCACCATCACCCGCGGTGAGCTGGAACGAAGGATGAGTAAGATCCCCAGGATCCAGCTTGCCACCCTCGGCTCTAGCGAGGCAGAGATCCGGAGGAACTTCCTGGAGAAAGTCGTTCTCCGCGAGCACCTCTTCTCTCTTGGTGCCACCGACAAGAAGCTCGCCGAGCGGCCTGAGGTCCAGCTTCGCCTCAAGGAGAACCTCCGCAATGCTCTGATCAGCCAGCTCCGTGCCCAAGGGGCGGACCCCCAGCAGATCCCCGCTGAGGAGATCGCCCGCTACTACGAAGCCAACCGCGACCGCTTCCAGGGGCCCGAGCGTATCCAGGTCTGGCGCATCCTGGTGGCCACCCGGGAGGAGGCGCAGAAGATCCTCGACGAGGTAAAGAAACCTGGGGGCGAGGCCCGCTGGAAAGAAATTGCCCGGGAGAAATCCCTTGACAAGGCCACTAGCGAGCGCGGCGGTGACCTTGGCTTCTTGGCCCCCGACGGCCACTCCCACGAGGTCTCCGTGAAGGCAGACCAGGCCCTCCACGCCGCTGCTTCCCGCCTCAAGGACGGCGAGATTTGCCCCGAGCCCGTCCAGGAGGAGAAGCAGTGGGCCGTGCTCTGGCGTCGCGGCAGCCAGCCAGCGATCCGGCGCCCTCTGGAGCTGGAAGCTCCCGCCATCCGCGGTCTCCTCGCTCGCCAGAAGCTGGAAACCGCCGTCAAGGAGGCTACGGAGAAGCTCCGCAAGGAACTGGTCCGGGACGTGACCTACGAGGGCCTTGGCTCCGTCGAGCTCGCCCCCGACGGCCAGGTCACCCCCCGCAAGCACTACGAGGTCGCCCGCCACAAGGCTGCCGGTCGCCCCCAGCCCACGCCAGTCCCCAATGGGCTGAGGTTAATGTGACCCATGCGGAGGAGGCACTGGAGCGTTCCCACAAGGAAGCCCTCGACTTCCTCGAAAGAACCTGCCTTCAGGGGGAAGTCTCTGTCGACCTCCCTGCCTCCCCTGCGCTCTCCGCTGCTCGCCTTCCACCGCTACCGGACCTGCTGCCAGGAGGCTGGATCTTCATGAAGGTGACGAGATAGGCCACGGCTTTGATCAGCTCGATTTCCTCCTCACCTTGACCTCCCTCCTGCGCCTCTTCTTCGACTGCCAGGGAAAGGAGGTCTTCGTTGGCTCCGACTAGCCTATCGGCATCTACCCCCGTGACCGCCGCCTTACCGTTGCCCTAGAGGTCTACGTCCTGCCTCAACCGGAGCCCTCCACCACCGGTCCTACCTGGTGTATGGGAGCGCCGCGGTTTCGTTACGGGGGTGTGTGGGTCTAGCGCCGAACGCTTGCTGGGGAGCCCCGCCCCTCCGGAGCATCCCCGAGGAAGGGGGTCGAGCGGATCGGGAAGGTGCCAGTGGATTGCTAGGCCCAGCATCGGCACAATGGGGTTGTGAACCGCGCTTGCTGCGTTCTCCCCTTCCTTGGCCTGGCGCTCGTGTCCGCCTGCGGCGCCCGGACCACCCTTGATATTGAGGAGCGACCCTTCTTTACGCCCGTTTTCTGGGAGGGAGGGGCCGGCGGGGTTACTGGTTCCGGCGGCGCTGGGGCGGGTGGCCTGGCGGGGCTGGGAGGCTTCCCCGGGGGGAGTGGTGGGGTGGACGCGGGGGTGGACGCGGACGCCGAGGCGGACGCGGATGCGGACGCGGATGTGGTGGTGATCGACGCGGGGTGCCAGGAGGATGCAGCGTGCGATGACCAGATCCCGTGCACACTGGATGTCTGTGACACGGCGGCGGGGGTTTGTACCCACATCCCCCAGGATGCATTGTGCGACGACGGTCTGTTCTGCACGGGGAAGGAAACCTGCGATGCAGCGAAGGGGTGCGTGGTTAAGCCAGTGCAGTGTGGGGATGGAGTGGGCTGCACGGTGGATACTTGCAACGAGGCGGTGGAGGGGTGCGATCACGTACCGGACGACACGCTGTGCCCGCTGAGCCACAAGTGCGGGGTGAAGGAGGGGTGCTACGCGCTAGCGTATGCCCACTCACCCACGGCGCTTTACGAGATTCGGCTGCCGTCGGGGAAGGTGAAGGAGATCGGGAGTACCTCGGTCCAGCTCACTGACATTGCGCTGGTGTCGAACACGCAGCTGCTGGGGCTCACCTATACATCCCTCTACGACGTGGATACCACGACCGGGCAGGCGAACTTCCTCACGAGCACTAACACCTCCGGCATGGTAGCCTTTGACCTGGGACCGGACGGTCAGCTCTACGTAGGCGGCGGCACAATGCTCTACCGGCTGGACGCGAGCACCGGGGAGATCACTACCGTGGGGCAATACCCCCAGGGATGGCAGGCCTCCGGGGATCTGGCATTCCTCCAGGGGCGCCTGCTGGCAACCTCCCGCACCAGCATTTCCTCGGCCGATGTTCTTACTGAGTTCGACCTGGTTACCGGTCAGTCGAAGAACCTGGGCTCTACCGGGTTCACCTGCATCTGGGGGTTGGCCGCCTTCGGGGAAACCCTCTACGGACTCACCTGCAATGGTCAGGTTTTGGGAATCGACCCGAATACTGGGGCCGCTAAGGTTCTATCCTCCGGGGGGCCTGCCTTTTGGGGGGCATCGGCCCGGTAGCGCGGGCTGGGGGGCTGGTGTAAGCGGGGGCGAGCAGGACATCATGAGGGGCCGTGGCAGGCCAGACGTGGTGCGGGCGAAGCTGAGGCGAAAAGGAGCGGTATGCGGTTCGAGAAATACGAGGGGCTCGGCAACGATTTCGTGCTGGTGGAGGAGGACGACTGGCACGCTTCTGGGTTGGGGGCACCATTCGTGTGCGATCGCCACTTTGGCATAGGAGCCGATGGGGTTCTGGTGCTTGGTCCTGGGCGCTCTGTGGGGTCCGTCGGTTCCATGGTTGTGCTCAATGCCGACGGCTCTCGCCCGGAGATGTGCGGCAATGGGCTTCGTTGCGTGGCCCTCTGGCTTGCATCCCGGCGGGGGCTCCAGGGGGCCCTGGTGATCGACACTGACAGCGGTCCTTTTGCCTGTGTGGTCGATGGCAACCAGGTGGCTGTGGAGATGGGCCTTGCACGGTTGGAAGGTTCCGTCACCGTGTCCATCGATGAGCGCTCCGTCTCTCTAGAACGGGCCTCCCTGGGGAATCCTCATGCGGTTACATTTGAACCCCTTTCGTTTGAGGAGCTGGCTCCGAAGATCGCCGTACACAAGGCGTTCCCGCAGGGAGTGAACGTAGAGTTTGTGCGAGATACGGGGCAAGCTTTGGAAGTACAGGTATGGGAGCGGGGGGCTGGGCCGACGCTGGCCTGTGGGACAGGGGCTTGTGCAGTGGCGGCGGTGGCTTGCGCGACGGGGCGGAGGAAGGTGGGGGAAGAAGTGACCGTGAGGTTGCCTGGGGGGAGGTTGCAGGTGCTGGTCAGGGAGGATGGACGGGTGAGGATGATGGGGCCTGCGAGGCGAGTGTTTTCTGGAGAGATCGGTCCATGAGTGCTCTGCCTTCTCTGGGACGGCTTAGGATCCTGGTCGTGGCCGGTGATCCAGCGGTGCTGGAGCTTTGCCGCACGGTATTCAATAACTCCGGAGACAATCTGGTGTTGCTTGGAAGCCTGGCCTCCGGGGTCCAGGAGGTCCAAGAGGCACCTCCCGATTTGGCCTTCATTGATGTGGCCTTGGAGCAGCGTGCAGCCCTAGCGTTGGTGCATCACATCAAGGCAATCTCCCAAGAAGCGGAGGTGTATGCAGTCACCACGATGGCAGCACTAGATGCGGCGTCTCAGGCGGTATCCTTGGGGGCGACGGGAGTCATCATGAGTCCTCCGAGTGGGGACGAGCTTCTGAGTGCTGCCAATGGAGTGAAGGCAAGACGTGCTGCCGTACAGCTTCGCACGCAGCTTCGGGTGGAGAATGACGGATTTCGGCGGGCGCTAGGGTACATCGCCCGGATGGCGAATTTGGCGGATCAACTCGAGGGGGACAACGTGGGGCTGGCGGTCGCTGAGCTATTCCGAGAGGCTTCAGGGATGCCCCAGGTAGCCCTCTACCTGCCCACGCTGGAGGGAGCTAACGAGTTGCGGCTTTCGGTGAGCGTTGGATCCCTTGGTGGGGCTCCGGCGTTCTGCGACGAGATGGGGTTGATGCGCTATGCGAAGGAAGCCTCACTGGAGGTGATTCCACTGCTGGCAGGGCGTCTCTCCATGGGGCATGTGCTGGTAGGCGGGGCTCCATGGCAAGAGGGGCCCATGCGTCAGGCCGTGCATGTGCTGGCGGCTCAGGCAACCACTTTGTTGATGCTGGCTGCTGAGCGGGAGCGGGTGGGTCGAGGAACTATCAAGGATGGGGCAACCAGCGCCTATACGTTTGCCTACTTTGTCGACATCGCCGGGCGGGAGATCGACAAGGCGAAGCGTCATGGACGCAGGTTTGCTCTGGCAACTATCATGATCTCCAGCACCCCTTCGCCGGACGGACCTCCTTCCCGTGCTGTGGATGTGGCCGACACCGTGCTGTCGATAGTGCGGGACAGCGACGTGCTTGCGAGGGTGGACGAGCACGAATTCTACCTGCTCCTACCGGAAACCGGTGGTTTTGGAGCCCAATCTTGTCGTCGTAGGATTCTGGCGCTGGAGTCCTCCGGTAAGCTCCAGGGGGTTTCCATGGGTGTTGCCACCTTTCCTCATGATGGCACCGACCTGCTCCGACTCCTGCGTATGGCCAAGCGCCGTGCCGATGCTTCTCGCTTTTCTGTGGTTTCTCTTTTCAAGCTTCAATGCCTATCCCTCCAAGAACTGACGGATGCCCTCCTCTGGAACGCCGATATTGCACAAGGTAAGCTTCCTCCTTCTCCAGAGGTTCCTCGGGTTCTTGATCTGCCTCTCGTCGATGTACTCAGCCTGGTTACTGCTGCCATCAGCCAGGCTGTTCGCGGAGGCCTTACCAGTGTGATTGTCGCTCAGCAAGACGAAATGGGATTGGCCACCGCTGTCCGCGCCTTTCCGAAGAAGCACCAAGAGGAGTTCCAAGTCCATTACGTCGATGTTCGTCATCGTGATGGCTGTGAGGATATTCAGGTTCTTGCCATCATCGCTGAGCATGGCTCCTATGCTCTTCTCGGCCGTGTCGATCATGGCATATTCCAAGGACTCCATGCTGCTGATCCCCTTTTGGCTGACCTCCTTGTGCAGCGTCTTGGAGAGCTTCTCGGTGTCCACTTCCTGGATTGATCCACCATGCGCCAGATCCTCCTCATCGAACCGGATGTCGACCTGCTAGGTCAGCTCTCGGAGAAGCTCCGTGCTCGTGGTCTTGGCGTATCGTTGGCTAACGATCTCCCTTCCGCTCTTCTCCGTGTTCGCTCGCACGTTCCTCACATTCTCTGCATCGCTAGCTCCCTGGCTGAGCAGCATGACTTCATGGATCGCCTGCTGGCTGAGCCAGGGCTTGTCGGCATCCAGCGTCTTGTCCTCGTTGCTCCGGACCAACTTCGCTCCGATCGCACCGACCAAGTCAGCTACGAGGACGTCGATCGTCTCGTCGCGCTTGCCCTGGAAGTCACCTCCATGTCCGTCCCTCCCGAGTCCGGGCAGGGTGAGATTCGCGGGGATGTTCAGCAGATCGCCCTTGTCGATCTTCTCCAACTTCTGGCCATGAACCGCCGGACTGGAGTCCTCACCATCTCGACCCCTAGGGGGGCTGGAGAGCTACGCATCGCCGATGGCGAGGTGCTAGATTCCGTCTTTTGCAGGCTGGAAGGAGAGAAAGCTTTCTATCGTCTCCTAGGGGAGAACGAAGGCTCCTTCGTGTTCAGCCCCGGTGGTCCTCCGGCCATGGCACGCCTTACCCGTGGCACCTCCGCCCTCCTCATGGAGGGGATGCGTCAGAAGGACGAAGTCGAGCGCATTCGAGGTGAGCTAGGGATCTCCTCTGCCTACATTGCAGCTGCTGACCCTCCCGAGGAGGAACCAAGAATCCTAGGGGATATCCTCAATGCTCTGTCTCGCCCACGCACCCTGGAAGAGCTGATGGACGAGCTTCCCCAACTCGACCTTGACATCCTGCTGGCTCTTCGGAATCTCATTGAGCGGGGGCTCGTCCGCCAGGTAGAGCGCCAGAGTGAGCTTGTCCCTCTCGCCTCTGCGGAGCAGCTCCCGTTGCTGCGAGCCCTTGCTGCCAAGCTGGTTCGTCCCGGGTTTCCCGGAGCCCTTCGGATGATTGTTGCTTCCTCCCCTTCCCGTCTTCGCGCCCTTGGCCACGCCCTGCTACGTATTGCAGGTGCCAGCGCCTCGGCCGAGCCCCCTCCAACCGCTCCGGTTCCCCATGAACTCGCTCGGATTCGCCTCGGGGAAGGTCAGGATTTGGTGCTTGTGGGGCTCCCGGTCATTGAGGCATTTTCTCCCCTCTGGACCCTCACGATTCCTGGTTCTGCCATTGTCCTCTGTCTAGATGATCCGTCGTCTCCCGTGCTCAATTCTGTCTGCGATTCTTTGGAGTGCCAAACTTTTCTCGCCTCGGAGTGCATGCCCGGCTTCGATGAGCTGGAGCCCTCCCACGTCGCCCAACTTCTTCGTATGGGCATCGAGCATGCCTCTAGTTAAAAATCTGGAGGAAGATTCGTGCTTGGATCCGCGCCATGGGATGCGGTAGATGGAAGGGGTGCAGGTTCCCGAGTTATCCTGAGGAGAGCTGCCATGCGCTGCCTCACCGCTGTCCTCCCCCTGGTTTCGCTGGCCTCTTGTACCAGGGAGGCCCTGCTGATCTCGCCGGATCCCTCTCCTCCCGCACCGCTCCCTTCTCCCCCTGCACTACCCGCCGCTACCCCCGAGTTCGTCGAGGAGAAGCCGGCGAAGACGCCTAGTGCGATGCCCTCGGTGACCGCGCAGGCACCGAAGAAAGATGAGGTGATCCCGGTGGAGAAATCCGCCGAATTTGAGATTAGGTTCACGCTTCGCAACTGGACGATCAAGGAGGGAGGCAACGGGGTCCACTGCATTCTGGACAACTGGCGGGTCCGAGCCATCCATGATCCCAAGCGCAAGCTAAGGCTGGGGGACTTTACCGGAGGCAAGCCCCTGGAGGAGGGCTTCCACCTGCTGGCCATCCTGCCGGTGCATCCTGGAGGTGAGTCCGTCAAGCCGACGAAGTTCAAGATGCCAGCGGCGATCTTGCCTTTTTACGTTGGCAAGAAGACGGAGCCCACCTGGAATAGCAAGGAGCCGCTGCTGCTGCTCAACGCCCCTGTGAGCGGGAAGATTCCCTCTGCCGGTGTTCTCTTCGACTTCTATCTGGTGAACACGGAGCTGGCCCGGGGTAAGGTGGTCGTCCATGCTTCCATTTCAGGGCCTGATTTGGCCAGGGGTGAGTCCATGAGCCAGTGGAGGCCCTGGCGTATCAAGAACGCTCAGCCCGGTGAGTACCTTACCAAAGTCGAGCTCTATCACTACGTGCCTGACTCCTTCGAGTCCGGGTCGGCGGTTTCGGTCAATCTAGTGTCGAAGCCGATGCCAGGGAAATGGACCAGTGTGACTCGGGAATTTCTTCTGGAGTAACCCTGGACGAGAAGGAGTTCTCTGGATTGTCATCGTTTGTGCTACCTCCATAGTTCATGAAACGTGAAAAGCGACTGACCAAGCGGGAGCGGAAGGCCCTCAATGGGACCAGTTCCGCGGCGCACCACCATCGCCATGAGGAAGCCCATATCCACTGCATTGCCTGCGGTCGTCACCTCGATCCGGAGGAGTTCGAGGAGCCGGCCCGGGCTAGGTGGATCCGCTGCAACCACGGAACCGAATTCCCCTCCTGCCTCGGCTGCGAGGCCAGCTCTCGAGTGCTCATCGAGGCCCATGATCGGAGCAACCAGCCGGTCAAGAGCGCCGCCGCCTGGCACTGATGGTCGCGCTTGCAAGAGAGAGAAAGGAAAGTTCCGATCATCGTATAGCTGGGTGTGCGAGTTCGAAGGAAACTTGTGCGCTTGGCAACATTTCGAGCTAACCCAGAAACTGTACATACAAACCGAGAGGGGTTGCGTCTTGGGCCAGGCCCCTGAACGAAGCAGGAAGCACCTTGGTGGATCGTGCAGAGCGACCGTCGAGGTAGCTCCGGTCCAGTGGGTGGCGTACAACAGAAGGCGAGGTGAGCTATGGCGAAGAAGGCAGTCTGCGTGGGGATCGACGAGTACGCGGAGCGCACCATCCCGAGGCTCTCTGGGTGCCGGAGCGACGCACGCGCAGTGGCGACGGCGCTCTCCCAACGCTTCGGCTTCCCCGAGGCGGACGTGAAGCTGCTCCTCGACGCTCAGGCCACCCGGGAAGCGATCCTGCGGTCCCTCGACTGGATGCTGATGACCGCCGCTCCCGGTGATGTCCTCGTCCTCTATGCTGCTTGCTACGGCACCGTGATGCCAGACCGTGGGAACCCCAACGAACTCGACGAGGTGCTGGTCACCCACGACCACTCCTTCCAGTTTTCGCAGCTCCGGGATGACGAGTTGGCAGAGAAGCTGAAGCGACTGCCTCAGGGGGTTCTCGCGACGGTGATTCTGGATGCAGGGCGCCTCGGTCCGATGCCGGTACCTACGGGCCCCATGATGTTCGGTGCCCCTCTGGAAACCCACGGGCGCTTCCTCGCGCCGCCGACCGATCTTCCGGCGCTGGCCTCTCTTCGTATGCGCCCCCTGCCGCTGGCACCGCGGCTTCGCTCCCGTCGTGCCGATGACCCCCCCTACCTGACCATCTTCTCCTGTGGGGAGGGCGAGGTCGCCCGCGAGTCCAGCGCCGGAGGTGCCTTCACTGTCGCCATGCTGGAAGCTCTCGGTGGCGGTCAGGGCCTCCCCTGGGATGAGATTGTCCGCCTTGCTGGCCAGCGGATCCAGTCCTTCGGGGGCCAGCAGTCTCCCTCCTGCGTGGTGCCCCACCCGATGCGGAGCGCTCCGCCCTTCGGCGGTGCTTCGGCAGGCCCTCCTGCGGGGGGCGGAGGCTTCGCTGCCACGGGAGCTTCCGCTGGGGCTCCCCTGCCCAACTACGGTCACATCCCCAGCTTCGGCTCCGGGGCGGCTCCCGTGACTGCTCCCGCGTCCAGCGGCCCTGGGATGGTGGGCATGATGGTTGCGGGGGCCGCGGCAGTGGGGGTCGCTGCCGCCGGGGTCGCCGCCGTGAATTCCTGGGGCGGAGGGGGAGGTCAACAGGTACACGCTCCGGCCGGATCGATGGCGCCCGCGGCGAGCCCGGCAGTGCTGGTGGTCGGCGGGGGGAACCCCATTGATCAGGCGTTGGGGCAGTTCTCCGACTCGGACGCCACGGTGAGAGCCTGCAACGCGCTCTTCAAGGTTATCCCGTTCGCTCCGGTACTGGTACCGTACCGCTCGTTGGGAGAGGCGATGCGGGCCCTCTATCCCCAAGCAGACGCAGCGGTGGCGCAGCGAGTGATGAACCTAGCAACCAGCGAAGATATTGCTTCAGCGCTGAAGGCGTTGTCGATGGTGGACACAACCTCCACGGGAATTGCACTGTTCTCGGGGCTGAAGGGGGCCTTGGGTCTGCTGCGCGGGCAGGGGATGAACGCGCTAGAGACGGACACGCAGCAGGGGGTAGATGCAGCGCTCAAGCTCCTGGCGATAGCCTACGCAGTCTCCCACCTCTACCCGGGTCCAATCCCTGGTCGTGTCCAGCTTTTCCATACGACCCCTGCAGGGCAGCAACTCTCGATGTACTACGCGGCGATGGACGTGGCGCTACCGTTTGCGGACAATGCGGTCGCGGTCGCGGGAAATTTGGTGGGGAACCTGATGAACCGCTACGGAGGGGAGGCTTCCGGCAAGCTTGGGGCAGTGGTGGGTGGCGGGGCAGCAGGGGAGGCACAGGGAATCCTCGGAGCGCTGCTGTCACCCATCGAGGGGGTAGTTCAGCGGGTGACGCCCTACGCCAAACAAGCAGCGAATGCGGTGGGCCAGCATATGCCTGGAGTGCTCAATGTAGCGGACAAGGTGGCCGGCGTGGTGGCGACGGGGCTTGATGTTCTACCTATCTACAAGTACCTCGGGGCGCGGGCAGCCGCAGAGGCTTGTGTGCTGGTCGCATCTCGGGGAATGTGACAGAGATCGTTGCCGGGGTGTGCTAGGGTCGGTCATGGTCCGTCCCCTTGCATGGATGCTGAGCGCGGCATGGCTGGCCGGGTGCTCCTCCAACCCTCCCCCTACAACACCTCCGCCGGCTTCCTCGGGGCCACCAGCCTTCACGTTTGCTCCACCTCCTTCCGAGGAGGACCGGGAGATGCTCGAAGCTCAAATCAAGCTGACCCAAACGGTGGGGTTGGGGCTGCTGGTGAGCGCAGCCATCTTTGTCACCACCCATGGGCGATGCCCTACGCTAGAGGAGCTAGTCGCGTCCGGGCTGCTCTCCCAGGGGCTCAGCTCCCGGGATGCATGGGGCACGCCCTATCGAATCACCTGCGCCACAGGGGGGAATCCGATCGTGACCTCCGCGGGCCCTGACCTCGTGTTCGATACCCCCGATGACTTGAACGTCGAGGGTGATGGATCCTAATTGGGTCACCTCCCACCAGGATTTCCACCCCCCTTGGTCGGCCCGAGCCAAGAAGGCCGAGGTAGGTTGTGTCAGGGAGGTGGTACGATGACCGGGGCGTTGGCGGGGGTGAGCGCGTCCCTGGTCGAAATACACGCGGAGCAGCAACCCGTCATCGGCCCAAGGGAGGGTGCGTACATTGCGAATCCACTGGGCCCAGGTCTTCGCGGAGGTGAATAGGTACTGCTCTACATTGGAGACGTAGAAGACCCGCACGGGTAGGCTACGGCGCCTCAGCTCATCCGCCAGGCGAGGGAGGGCCCCAGTACCGGCAAGGTCACCTACCAGGGGGACCACCCGGTTTTCAAGCTGCATCCTCCGGACTTTCCGGTA
>JANWXX010000540.1 GCA_025057345.1 Polyangiaceae bacterium
AGGGCATTGTCTTGGAGTTCATGGCGAAGCAACCGGGGCTGTCGATGGTGCTCAGGCCCGTGGAGATGCGCTTCGATTATGCAGAGTCGTTCAGCGGTCCCTCGCCCTCGGCCTACGAAACGCTGATGTTCGACGTGATGAAGGGGGATACCACGCTATTTATGCGAGCTGATCAGGTGGAGGGTGGTTGGTCCGTGCTTCAGCCGGTGCTGGAGGTGTGGGGGAACAGCTACCCGACGGAGTTTCCGGACTACGCTGCAGGTACCTGGGGCCCCCACTCTGCTAGCACCCCACTGATCCGGGACGGCTTTACCTGGCCACCTCCGCTGAAGATCCGCCGTAACGGGGAGCGGGGATGAAGTTCCGTGGGGGTGGCCGTCGGGGGGAAGTCCGGGGAATTGTCCCATCCCCATGACGGAAACCCCGTACAGCAACCTGGCCACGCTGGAGCGGTGCCATGCTTACACAAGAAAACCCAGGGCGGGAGTCTTGTGGCTTTGGTAAGTCGATGGGCCATCAGGCTCCGAAAATTTGCGTGTCCTCGCCCTTGCGTGCACCGTCCTTGGGTGCGGCTGCTCCAACTCTTTCCCTTGCTGCTGGCTGTTGCCTGCGCGAGCGCATCGCCTCCGGCCCCACCGCTGGCCGTTGCCGCGGCCTTCCCTCCTCCCTCGGTTTCTGCCCCGACGCTGTTGTCCCGGGGTTCCACTTCCCCGGAGGCTTCTTCCTCGGAGCCACCGCCTGCTCCAAATTTCCCGCACGGTGTGGGAGTTCGCGCCCGCTTGGTTCGCTCTCTAGCGGCCCTTGCGGATAGAGCGCAAGATCGGGGATGGACCCATGGGGTGATGATCCTCGATGGGGAAACAGGAGTGATCCTCTTTGCTCGTGACGAGGATACGCTGCTGATCCCGGCCTCCAATACCAAGCTCTTCACCACCCTAGGGGCCCTGGACCTGCTGGGCGCGGAGCACAGACCGGAGATCCGCTTTGAGCTGGCTGGGATCGAGGGCTCTCGAGCAGCGACGCTGATCGTTGATGGCCAGCTCTGTCCCTTGGGGGCGCCCTTCGATCTTGGGATGGAGAAAGCGGCCTCATCTCTCCTGAAAGCGCTAGCCGAGCGGAAGATCACCCGCATTGACCGGATGGTCGTCCGCACCCCCGCGCTGGTGGCCCCGGATCGCTACAAAGAGCTGGACCTCACCGAGCACAGCGAACGCACCGCAGCCCAGCTCCGCAAGGCGCTACGCAAGGCCAGGGTGACCGTGGGCAAGCTGGTCAAGGAGTCAGACGTGAAGGGAGAGCCGGTCGCTCGCTACCCGGGGCCCACGCTGGCAGAGTGGATAACTCCGATTAACCAGCTCTCCCATAACGGGCTGGCGGACGGGCTCTGCCGGTACCTAGGGCTGGTCAAGGGGAAGGGCGCTAGTTACGCAGAGGGAACGTCGTTGATCCGAGAAGCTATAGAAGCTCGGCAGATTGCCCCACCGACTCTCGCGGATGGTTCCGGGTTGTCACGGCAGAACAGGAGCTCTGTTCGAACCATTGCAGCTCTGCTACGGGACGCACGGGAGGTGGCTCCCTTCGTGGCTTCCCTGTCAGTGGCGGGGGAGAGTGGAACCCTTGCCGGGCGCTTCAAAAATACCCCGCTCCAGGGAAGGATCCGCGGCAAGACCGGTACTCTGAAGGAAGTGATCGCCACCAGCGGTTACCTTGACCACCCAAACGACGGACGGCGCTACATCTTCGCGCTGGTGACCAACGGGGTTGAAGATGGGAAAGGTGCCGAGGTCCGGCAGCTCCACGATGCCCTTCTTGGGGTCTTGGGCGACTACTGGATGAAATGAATGTGATGTGCCCTCCAAGCCAAAGGGAAGCTGCCCCTCGGCGGGCTTCGTCGTACACTGGAAGGCCTTGCCGATGCACAGCGTTCCCCCACCGGATTTCCGCTACGTGGGCCTTACTCCCGGGCTCTCGCCGCAGAGCATGACAGCAGTGGCGGCAGGAGCCTCCGCTGGATTGACTGGTGCGCTGCTCCTGGCTGCAGGTACTGATGCTGCTTCCTTGGCGCTCTCGACCCTTGCCGGTGGCTTTGTAGCGTTCACCCTACGGCAGCGAGGCGCCTTTCGCCTCTCCCACAGAAGGGGAGCAAAGCCCACGGCCATGGCCATCGTCCCTTGGGGGGTGCTGATCCAGCCGGACAAGGAGCAGGAGACACGGGTGCTTCGATGGCCTGGTGTCCAAGCCATTCATGTAGAGAGCATCCATACAAAAGATGCTACGGGAGCTCCAACAACAACTTGGAGCCTGGTGACGGTGGAGACGCATCGGGAGCGACTGCAAGGGCGGGCTCTTGGCCAAGCACCCCTAGAGCGGCTGATGGCACACCTACCGGCCTACGCGGCGGAGGCGTCGCTCCCCGTGGCGCTAGGGCTGACGGGAGAGGAGCGCGGCGGGGAGGGAGGTTTCGAGCCGGTGGTACGAGAACTGCTGGGACAGGTCCGGCTTTACCTGGAGAGCGCAGACGGAGTGGAGGCTCTGTCACTTCGGGCGGGAACCTATCGGACGATGGCGCGGTGGAGGGCCTGCGAGGAAACGCTGGCGCTGCTGCGGGAAGTATTGAGGGGCACTCCGAAGGAGGTGGATCGACGGGCGTTCTGTGCGGCCCTGGCGGGAGAGCTAGGGGCAACGGAGTTGCTGCCGGATTTGTTGCGGTTGGTAACAACGGCCCACTCGGTGACGGCAGGGGCAGCGAGAGCGGCAGCACTTCGGCTAGGAGCAGAACCAACCAAAGCAGGAGCGCTGGAGGAGCTGGCACCGTTTCTCCATGAGGATGACCTTGTGGCCCTAAGCGGGTGGGTAAGCTGCGGGAAACCTTCCAACGGGGGAGGTCGTAGTGC
>JANWXX010000541.1 GCA_025057345.1 Polyangiaceae bacterium
TCGTTCCCTGGAGATTCTCCCCGCTCAAGGGGGGCTGTGGATAGCCTGTGGATAACTTGCCAGACACTTGTGGACAATCCCGAACTGTGTTCGCTTGAGGTGTTTCGTGATCTCTTGGTCGACGGAATGCAAGGAATTGGTCCTCTCTCTAGCATTCCAAGACATACGCCCCTCCCTGCGTCCCCCTCTCCTAAGAGGAGGACAGAAATTGTCCGATGGATGCAGCGAAGGCTAGGAAACAACCGACCACGAGGATCCAGCCGTAAATTTCGTTGGGCGGTTGGTTGACGTGGAAGCGACGCTTCGCTTACGGTCCAGAGAGTCTGAGGATGCAGTCGACGATGGCTCTCGCTGCCGTAGGAGCACAGGCACCTCCTCGACAACCACAACACCGTACCACCGGCCCCCATTAGCTTTGCATACTCTCTTTCGAGACAGAAATTTAGCAGCAAACCACCCTGTCCAGGGGTACCTGTACCGGCCATCCCGGGGTGCTTGGCCGGATCTTCGCCTGAGGGCGACATAAGTCAGAGGTTTTTGGAGGAGCGCAATGAGCATAAGGAAGTTGGACGAGAGTAAGACCGAGCCCAGCGCCACGGAAGGCCACCCGACGCTCCGTGTCGCGAGAGCCCTCACCCCCTCTACCGCCCAGCCGATCACCCGCGAGCAGCGCCGTTCCCGCCGCAAGCGAGCTGTTCGTGCTCGTACCATCAGCGTCAAGCGCATGACCAAGCGCGAGCTTGAGATGGGCCGCGCCCTCTACCCAGAAACCAATTACCCTAAGCCTCGTACCCGTGCCGAATGCGCCGAGGGTCCCCGTCCCTGCCCTTACGTCTCGTGTAAGTATCATCTTTACCTTGATGTACAGCCTCGTACCGGCGCCATCAAGCTTAACTTCCCCGATATTGAGGTGGAAGAAATGCAAGAGAGCTGCGCCCTGGATGTGGCGGACCGAGGTGGCACGACCCTGGAGGAGGTCGGTGCCATCATGAATCTGACCCGCGAGCGTATCCGGCAGCTGGAAGTCCGAGCTATGGCCAAGGTCAAATCCCTCAACGAGATGGAAGCCCTACGGGATTTCGTTGACGAGGGCCCTGTAGGCAAGCGCCGTCTCCCAGTCCTCCACACCTCCGCAGAAGATAGGGAAGAATTCGATGAACCCGAGGAGTCCGATGACCTCGACGATGACCTGGGTGACGTCGAAGCCAACGACTGTGAACTCTCAGATTACGCGGACTGACTCCTCCCCCCACCCCCGGCCCCCTGCCTGGCGCTGGGCTAGGCGGGGTTTAGCCGTTTTGTGGTCAGCCCCCGCTGCCTGCTTCAGCCCCCCCCGCAGCACCGCCCTCGCCACCCGCTTCTTGTCCTCCCTGCCCTGCCTCTCCAGCAGAGCCCTCCCCAGCTTGCCCTCCCTGGCCTGCCTCCCCCACACCACCGCCCGCACCACTGCTACTACCTCCAGCGCCAGGAGCATTGGAGCAGGTTTCCTCACCGGTTTCGGTACCAGCGAAATAGATTAGGTTGCAGGGGCGCTCCTTAAGCTCATCGCAGGAAAGACTCGCGATGTGTTGGAGACACGCATCCACAACGCCCTCATCATAGGAGGCACAGTAGAGCTCTTTCTTGATCGCCCCCCGGAGGAAGCCAGGGCACGTCGGGTTGGTAAGGTTGCAGCCCAGCTTGGCGTTGCGAGCAGCCAAGGCATCCACATAGCGCGAACACGCCTCCGACTCGTGGATGGCTTTTCCATTGGTGTGTTGTTCAGGTACAAAGGGAGGGGCCTTGGTGGAGGAACCGGCAGCGCCTTCCGGGGGAGGTTCTTCTTCGGACACGGAACACGCCAGGGTTGCAGCAGAGAGGGCTACAAGCCCAGCCAAGAAAGGAATTCGCAGCTTCATCTAGCAGAAATACGACCTACCCCCCGAGGATCTTCCCGGCCACGTCGCACCCCTGTCGCTTGCTGTCCGAGCCCGGGTTGGGTAGCAGGTGACCATGGTGATCCAGCGAGCCCTCCTCTCGGTCTTCGACAAATCAGGTTTGCTTCCCTTCGCCCGAGCTCTCGCAGGGCGAGGTGTTGAGCTGCTCTCCACAGGAGGAACCTTCCGGGCTCTTCAGGAGGAGGGCCTCCCGGTGCGCTCCGTTGAAGAACTCACCGGCTCCCCGGAGGTGATGGCGGGGCGGGTCAAGACACTCCACCCCCGGATCCATGGGGGGATCCTGGCCCGCCGCGGCCAGGATGAGGGCGATCTAGAGCGGCTCGGGGCGGCCCCTGTCGATCTAGTGGTCGTCAACCTCTACCCCTTTGAACGCACCTTGCGCTCTGGTGCTGGGCACAACGAGATCGTCGAGCACATCGACATCGGGGGGCCTGCAATGCTGCGCAGCGCCGCTAAGAACTATGCCTATGTCGCTGCCATCTGCGATCCCATGGACTATGCACCGATCCTGTCGGAGTTGGAATCCAGCGGCGACCTCTCCCTATCCACCCGCCGCCAGCTCGCCGCCAAGGCCTTTGCTCACACTGCAACCTACGATGGCCTGATCGCCTCTTACCTCTCCTCTGTGGAGGAGGATGGCTCCCGGGCGGCCTACCCTCGCTACTGGTTCACCGCCTCCGAGCTGGCCTATCCCCTCCGCTATGGAGAGAACCCCCACCAGAGCGGGGCCTTCTACCGGGAGCGTGGGGCTCGACCCGGGACACTCGCTCTGGCGGAGAGCTTGGGTGCGGGCGGCAAGGAGCTTTCCTTCAACAATCTCGTGGATGCCAATGCAGCCTTGGAAACTGTATGGGAATTCCAAGAGCCAGCAGCGGTTGTGGTGAAGCATACCAACCCCTGCGGGGCAGCGACGGCCCAGGATATAGCCACG
>JANWXX010000542.1 GCA_025057345.1 Polyangiaceae bacterium
GGCTCACCTACTAGTCCGCCAGCATGCCCACCCTCCTCCCCAGGACGAACCACAGCATTACACCAGTGCGCTCCGCAGGATGCTGACTGGAGACACGGGTGTACTCGCTTTGCTGGATGCACTCCCTATGGATCGCAAAGGGTACGATCCACAGCAGCTCCTCGCTATGGAGCGACGCTTCTCTGGATGGCGTTGGAAACTACGAGCTCGCTCCGACCGGCTAAGGAGTGTCCACCATGGATTGGCTCTTGAGCAAATTCTCGTCCTTCCGGAAGGCGAAGTGATCCTCTTTGATCCTGTCCTTGAACTGGGTGATCCAGCCGCGGATGTGAGCGCCATTGCTGTGGAGCTCCTGGCGCTAGGGGCTCGGGAGCCACTCTGCTGGCCGGATGGCTACAAGCTCCTCTTTGACGCCTTCTGGTCAACCTACCTGGCAGCGTCTGGCGATTACGAACTGTTGGACGTGGCTCCCCCTTTCCTTGCTTGGCGGGCCCTCCAGGTAGCAGCAGTGCTCCCACTAGGCCCCCGTGCCAAGCTCTTCTCGTTTGCCGAGGAAGTGCTGGCACAAACCTCCTTTGACCCAGACGAGATGCGCTGGATGTCCCGGTAACCCCCCCTTGTATCGTACTCCTTGGTTCAATGCTTTTCTAAATCGCAACTGAATCGAGGGCGACCAAGAGCTTGTTCCGGGCAGCGAATGATTCTGCCTTCAACAAGCGACGGAAGAGCTACGCGCGGATCTGGGGAGAGCCATGAAGGGCTCCTTGATTCCACCAGCAGGTAGGGCCGAAGTCGCACGGATGTACCTCAAACAACCCGAAAGCGAATCGGATGCCCAGGAAGGAGCCTAGCTAGGGTCTTCTGGGCACTCCGGGTCAGGGTGGCAAGCACCGGATAACCCCCGGTCACCGGGTGGTCTGGCCCCAGCACGATGAGCGTACCGTCGCCGGTTACCTCGATGGCTCCACGGCGCATGGGCACGGGTAGCCGAAGCCGGCCGATCACCGGGATTCTTGGCCCCGCTAGGCGGACGCCGACCCGATCGCCCAGCCGGGTGACCGTGAAGATCTCCCGGGTCAACAAGTCCAGAGCTTGGGGCTCGAAGTACTCCAGATGAGGACCTGGAATCACAGGAAGATCGACGGGAATCCCCGGTGCATGGGCTCGGAAGGAATAGATAGGATTTCCATAATTTGTGAAAAAACCTGCTGCTCCAACTACTGGGATCTCGTCCCCGCGCCGCAGGGGTCGTCCGCCAAGCCTCGCAGACGGGAGCACCGAACGCGACCCTTGAAGCACTGGCGCGGCGACCCCGCCCGCTACGGCGAGGTAGCGCACGGCCCGCTCGCACCCGGGGATCCGAAGTCGCTCGCCGTCCGCTAGGAGCTTCGGTGCCTCACCGTCCACGGAGTACCACACCTTCCCTTGAGCTTCGACCTCCAGCACTCCTTGGGGGATTTCGATGGCAGCACCATCCCATCCGTTGCCCACGGCGAGGTTTGCGGCCAGCCAGGGGGAAGGATCGAGAGGTCCACTCGGAGGCAGGCCGAGGTGGAGCTTGCCGGGACGCCCGCGATCCTGCACGGTCGCACAGGCCGGCGCTGCGACCACACGGAGACGGCTGGAGCAGAAGAGACGGGGCGCAGGAGTCTCCTCGGGAGTCGTCAGATCATCCTCTCGGGATGGTCGGAAGCAGATCTCCTCCCCCGGGAGGAGGCTTGGTGCTCCCGTCGTTGGATCAAAGGCATGGAAAGTCGGAGCGCGGCCCAGTAGGTGCCATCCCCCCGGGGAGGCTTGGGGGTAGATTCCGGTAAAGCCTGCAGCTACCCCCACGCTCTTGGCAGGAACCGAGGGGCGGGGAACCTCACGGCGGGGCAAAGCAAGCAGCCCCTCTACCGGACCCAAGTAGGCGAACCCTGGCAGGAACCCCAGGAGTTCTACCCGGTAAGTTGGGGAGGCATGTAGACGGATGATCTCCTGAGGATCACACCGAAGCCGAGCCCCTAGTTCCCTCAGATCAGGACCGTCGTAGACAACCGGGATCACATGGCGTCGGCGTGAGAGCTCGGGTAGGCACCGCCGCTCTACAGCGCGCTGAACCAGCTCGCAGGCTGGGAGGAGATGGGTCCAGGAGAAGATGGGATCCAGGAGGAGCGTCCCTGCCCCCACGGCAACATCCGGTTGCCCGCTGGCAAGGAGCCACCGGGCAGCGGTGCGGGTCCGCACGGAACGGTCCGGTAGATGGTCGATCTCCAGATCAAGGAGGAAGGCACGCTCCCCGAAAGGAAGCGCCTTCACGGCAAGCCCAGCGCTAGGCGAACTGCCCGAGCCACAGCAACAGCATTGGGAGTATCCCCGTGGACACAGAGCACGTCAAAGTGACCGGAAGCATCAAGGCGTCGTGCCTGGGCGGCAGCCTCCATAGGATCGAGGAGAAGCGCTCCGGGAGCCCCACGAGGCAGGAGATGTCCGAAGGCGTCATAGCCACGGTCTGCAAAGCCTTCTCGGAGCAAGGTGGCCTCACCTACCACCAGCTTGGGAGAGCCAAGGATCACCAGATCGGGAGGAGGCACTTCGAGCCCTTCAGAGACACCGGCGAGGAAAGCCGCAGTGAGGGTAGGGTCACGAGCAAGGTCGTGGTAGAGGGCGCCGTGTGCCTTAGCATGACGGATCGGTTGGGGGGAAACCCGTCGGAGTGCAGAGCACTGAGCAGCGACAGTGCGACGGAGTTCGTCGGGGAGCATAGGGATGGAGCGGCGGCCAAAATGTTCCCGATCTGGGTAAGAGGGGTGGGCAGCAAGGGTGACCCCGTAGCGCATTGCGAGGGCAGCAGCACGCTCCATGGA
>JANWXX010000543.1 GCA_025057345.1 Polyangiaceae bacterium
TGTGGCGCAAGGCCCCCCGGAACGTCATCCTCGCCGCTCCCGAATCCACCACTGTACGCACCGAGTGCCCCTCCCATACTCGTTCCTCCCTCATATATGCACCAGCTTGGTCGAGATCTCCCTGGACAGCCCCTCCAGCCATTCCATACGCTTGCTCTCTGGCGTAGAACTTCCTGGTACACCAAGCACCAGCGCCCCCACGAGCAGTTCATTCATCCAGAGAGGAGTGATGGCAAGACCTCGGCTTCGGGAAGCTCGGAGCCAACAGGTGAGCCCATGCCGGCGGGCATTCCTTGAATCCAAGTACAAGGTGCTCTCATGGCTCAGCGCCACGCTAGCCGGGGAGATTTCTGCAGCGATGGCACGAGTTGTCTCGAACTCCACATCCAACCCCGATTGGCCCAGCAGTATGTGCCGTTGCCTTGAAGACAACATGACCAGCGCCGCCGAGGAACCCTGAAAGCAGGCTGCTGCAGCCTCGGCCAAGTAATTCTAGAAGGATTGTTCCTCATCATTGAGTAGCAAAGGTTCCAGTGCCTCAAACCGGCGTTGCTCAGGCGTCCCAACATCGGTCGAGACTCTTGGAAAGTGGTCATCTCCACAATCCCTATGCATGCATTGTACCAGGCGGTGTTCCCCGACATTCTCCCGATTTTTTGAGGCCATTTGTCCTCACATGAGCGATCCTGCTTCTTTGTCCGCAAAAGTGAAAACCGCCGGAAGAAGGTCGAGCTTGTCGAGGGTAGAGCAGATCGCTAGGGCTGCATCTCCATGGCGCGCTCCCTGGTCTGCTCGCTGATTACCGCTGCTGTGCTGGCCTCTGGCCCAGCCCAGGGAGAAGAACCCCTGGGCCGGCATGGTGTTGTCGTCGACCTCCCTCTGGTCGATGTTCCTTTCAATCTCTTGGGAGGTTTGACTAGCCCCAGTATGGGTCAATCCCTGGGTCTTTCTGCGAGCTTTTACCAGATGCTCCACGGAGGACTAGGATGGGTCCTAGATCCGTACGAAGGCGCCTGGTGGCAGCAGCTTGGAGGGCGGGCGCTTATCGGGGCAGCGGATCTCCTGGTCACGAACCTTCCGCTTGGGCTAGCGTGGCAGCATGAGGAGGGACACCGAGCAGTATTGAGCCGGGAGAGAATCAAGAGCTTCAATGGGGTCTACCGATTCGAACCGTTTGCCGAGGTGGTAGCAGTCAGCGAAGTGGCCGACGGAGATTTGGCAGCCTTCAAAGCAAGGAGCCCAGGCGGGTTCGTACGGATGTCCACGGCGGGGCTGGAAGTCAACTTGGAGTTGGTCACTTCGCTGTCTAAAACCCAACTCTTTTACAAGACCAGAGCCTGGCACGGTTTCCTATTCTGGCAGGTTTACCTGACCAACACGCTCTACCAGGCGACCTGCGCCAACGCAGACGGGGATCGTATCACGGAGGAGGAGGAGCAGCGCGAAGGCATCAACATCGCCGCCCGCGATTTTACCGGGCTCGATTGCAATGCCTGGGCGTACGATCTGTTCCGGCCTACTGAGGCCTACGAGGCCCGGGGCGTACATCCTTCGGGAGTGGGCGTGCGTCGCTACCGAAAGCGCTCGGATCTCACCGTGGAGGAACGAAGCTATCTGAAGCAGCAGTTGGCCTTGTCGTTCCTGAATTTCCTAGACCCAACTCTGATTGGATGGGACTGGTTCACGGTGGAGGTGGGGGAGGGTCGACGACCGCTCCGGTGGAACGGGCGAGTGCGCCACATGGCAGCACCCTTTGGCCAGACCATCCACCTAGAGGCTTACGGCCAGTACCAAGACTACCACGTGGCACTGGGGCTTCTGGGGGGCATGAACCGCGAGCAATTTTTTCCAGGAGTGAACGCTGAACTCCATCGCTTCCCGTTGGATCTGGTGATTGGTAAGCCCGTGACAGTTTCGGCGCGGGCATCGTTGTGGCTTCAGCCGAGAAACCAGCGGTTTCAAGATGCACACTACCAACCTGGAGTGCTCGGTAATCTACGGCTAGCCTATGCGTTCTCCACCGCCTTCGAGCCCTATGTGGAGGTCGAAGGGAAGTCGCCAGGGTGGGTGCCCGGCAACGTATGGCTGGAAGCCAACCTATCGGCGCGGGCGGGGGTGGTATCGACGCTGCTGGACTAGCGGGAAGCGACGCGGCTTTCGACCTCCCGAAAGACCTCGGCCTTCTTGATCTTCCAGACCTTCTCGAAGATCTTCATCTCGAAGTCGCTCGTATGGCAGGTGGGGCAGCCCATTTCCTTGCCGTCTTTGCTAGCAAGTTTCTTGACGTAATTTTCGTCCATGTACTTGCTGACCGCATCCTTATTGCCACGAGTTAGGATGTCATCATGGTTGTGGTGGCAGGAATCACAGAAGAGATCCCCGCCACCAGCGAGTTTCATGCCGACTACATATTCGTCCCACATCCTCTTGGCGATCTGCTTGTTGGGGGTGTCAGCCTTGTAGTTTCCCTCGACATGGCATCCTTTGCATTCGATACCGGTGGCCTTGCTGATAGCCTTCATCACTTTGCTCTTCTCGGTGGTCTTCATCTTCGCCATAGGCTGAAGCTTGTTGATGTCCAGACCTGCCTCCTTGAGATCGGCAGCCATCGTCGAGGGAGAGATAGGCTTCATGTCGCTGCCTGCTTGGGGAGGAGGCTCAACGGATTTGTGGGTAGGCTTGTCCACAGGCTTATTGGCAGGTTGGTCCGTAGGCTTATCGGCAGGTTGGTCTGTAGACGGGGAGCTCGCGGCAGCGGGTGCAGCACTAGGGGGGGGTGGAACTTGAGGAGTGGGGGTGGTTTCGCCGCAGGCTGCCAGGATGGCGGCAC
>JANWXX010000544.1 GCA_025057345.1 Polyangiaceae bacterium
GGAGGCACGCTCCGGGTCGTCGAAGGCCTGGGCTGCCTGGGCGAGCTGGAAGCGATAGCGGAGGCGACAGCCTGAGCGGCAGGAAGGAGCGAACCACGAGGTACCTTGGACGGGGAGGGAAGTCCAGCCGGAGGGGGAGAGGATCTGCACATCCTGGACGAAAGCTTCGGCACCGGGCTCGACGCCGAGCACTTCGCCGGAGCCGGGGGCCAGGTCGGCGAGGATGAAGAGCTCGCGGGCGCCAGGGGCAGCAGAAACCTGGAAGGACCAATTGCCGGAGGAATGGGCCACAGGAGGGGAACGGACAGGGGAGCAGGCCAAGGCGAACAAGCTGAGGAGAAGAAGGAGCGACCAAGGGGTCACGGAGGCATCGTAGCAAGGAACCTGCGGAGCGTCCCCGGCGCGGCTGGGCGTTTGCCACCAGGATGTTGCAGGCAGCGAGGCGAGGTAGCGCTATAGGGGGCGTATGTCGCGCGTTCTGGTGATCGAAGATGAAGAAGATTTGCAGCAGATCCTCGATTACAACCTCCGCCAGAGCGGCTGCGAGGTCAGCTCTGCTATGCGGGGTAAAGAGGGTCTCAAGCTTGCAGCACAGCAGGCACCGGACCTTGTCATTCTGGATCTCATGCTCCCGGATATGGCAGGTACGGAGGTCTGCAAGCAGCTGAAGGCGGATCCGAAGACAAGGCATGTACCGGTGCTGATGCTGACCGCCAAGGGGGAAGAAATCGACCGAGTACTGGGGTTCGAGCTAGGGGCAGAAGACTACGTGACCAAACCCTTCAGCGTACGAGAGTTGATGCTGCGTGTGCAGGCGATCCTCCGGCGGACGCGGACATCCCAGGGGGAGGGGTCCCAGATCTTTGAGTTCGGGGTGCTCCGGGTGGACCGGGCAGCACACCGGGTGTGGGTGCAGGGAGAGGAGATCGAATTGACTGCTCTAGAATTCCGCCTGTTGACCACCCTAGCCGACCGGAAGAACCGGGTGCAGACTCGGGCGATGCTCCTGGATGACGTGTGGGGCATCAAGGTGGACGTGGCTACCCGCACAGTAGATACCCACGTTAAGCGCCTGCGCGAGAAGCTAGGAGCTGCCGGAGAGTACGTAGAGACGGTCCGTGGGGTAGGCTATCGCTTTGCGGAGTCTCCATCCGCCTCCGTGGCCTGATGGCCCTAGGTATCCGGCTCAAGCTTCTTGCGGGTTCCCTCGGGCTCATCCTGCTCACCGTCGGTGCAGTGCGCTCGTATCTTTCCCATGTCCTTGAGCGAGATCGGATGACGCAGCTAGAGGATGGGCTTACAACACGCCTCGCCCTCATTGAGCCGACTCTGCTGCTTCGCCGCGATGCGCTGGGGGATATCCAGGCGATGGATGCACTAGCGGATGAGTTGGGACGTCGGAGCCATGCTCGGGTGACGCTTCTTTCCCCGAAGGGGGAAGTATGGGGAGATTCGGAGGTTCCTGTCGAGGGGGTCAAGCTACTGGCTTGGCACGGGGATCGTCCTGAATTTCGCAAAGCTCTTGAGGTAGGTGACGGGAAGAGCATCCGCCCCAGTGCTACCGTTGCCCAGGAGATGATCTACGCAGCCCGTGCGATCCACAGCAGCGATGGGGAGCTGCTGATGGTGGCTCGAGTTGCCGTACCCGCCGCCGGCGTGGAGCAAGCCCTGGATACCCTCAAAGGCCCCCTCCTCTCAGCAACCGCCCTCGCCATCGTCGCGGCGGTGCTTCTCTCCCAGATGGCGGCGCACCTGGCTTCGCGACCGCTTCGTGAGCTGATTGGGGCAGCACTTCGTATGGCCGGAGGGGACCTGGCGACGCGAACCTTTCCCCGGGGGGATGACGAGGCAGCACAGCTAGGCAAGGCCCTCAACCACCTCGCAGAGAGCCTCTCCTCAACGCTAAGTGAGCTACGAGCCGAGCGAGATTTGCTCCAGGGGATGCTCGTTAGCATGCAGGAGGGCGTGCTAATGTTGGATGGACTTGGTGCCATCGTGTTGGTGAACCCGGCGCTACGAGAAATGCTGTTGCTGGGTCCGAACGTTACTGGGGAGGCCTTTGAAAACGTAGTGCATCACGAGGAGCTGAAGCGACTTCTGGATACGGCGATGAGCGCTGACTCTCCCACTCTCGGCGAGGTGGAGCTTGCGGGTTTGAAGCCGCGGCGTCTGCTCGTCCGGGCCATCTCGCTCCGAGGAGAGCCAGGAGGACTGCTGGCAGTCTTCGTCGACGTAACCGACGTACGACGTCTTGAGTCCCTCCGTCGTGACTTTGTCTCTAATGCCTCCCACGAGCTACGTACCCCGGTATCCTCTATCCTCTCTGCCTCGGAAACTCTCCGGGACATGGCCGTCGTCGATCCCAAGGCATCCGCACAGTTCGTCGATATCATCTTCCGTAATGCCGAGCGACTTAAGCGCTTGGTCGATGACCTCCTTGAGCTATCTCGGATTGAATCCCGCGAGTTTCAGCTCAATCGCGAGATCGCTGACCCCACTCCCACCATCCAGCATGCCGCCTCCCTCTTCCGAGAGCGAGCCGAAAAGAAGAAGATTCGTCTCCAACTTGCCCTGCCCCCCGAACCGATCCGAATCTCCTTCGACCGCCAGGCCTTGGAGGCCGTGCTTAGCAATCTCATCGACAACGCGGTTAAGTATTGCCCCGAGGGATCTTCCATCGTGGTTCGCGCCACGATCGAGGGGCGCTCGCTTCGCATCTCCGTCGAGGATACCGGTCCCGGCATTGAGAGCAAGCATCTCGCTCGCCTTTTTGAACGCTTCTACCGCGTCGATGCAGGGCGCTCCCGGGAGGTTGGCGGAACGG
>JANWXX010000545.1 GCA_025057345.1 Polyangiaceae bacterium
CAGCCCTCCTCGACTGCAAACCAGCCCCCATCCTCCTTCGGGTCATCTTCTGAACCTTCTCCCTCCCCTGCGGTTCCGCCTCCTCCTCCGTCCCCCCCGTCCAAGAAGGTCCAGCGGATAAACGCCATACCCTCCACCCAACCTAAGTTTCCTGAGACGATGGATGTGACCATAGAGGTAGCGAGGATCAAAGCGGATCACCGCCCCCTCCTCGCCGTGCTGGTGGTGGTAGGGCTTGTGGGTGCAGGGCTTCTCGGTTATATGGTCGGGCGATGAAACAGCCCAGCAAGAGGGAAACCAGGGGAGAGATCCGCGTTCTGGTGAGGGACTGGTCTACCATTCACAGCATCGACAAGGACGTGCTGGTGGGTAGGGGATTCCTGTTCTTGAACGCCAAGGCCTTCGCATCCCCTGGGCTCTCCTGGATCCCCAAACTTTTCCGTCCGGAGGGGCCAGTGCCTCCACGGGTGGTATCGCTGCTGGGAACCGAAATCGTCAACCTCCTTGGGATGACAATCTGGCCGACAACTCCCCCGGTGATGCATCTCCGGAGTGTGACCTCCGACCGAGCACTCTACCGAGAAGGCCGCGATCTCGTACGCCTCCTCCTCCTCGACCTGCTGGCACCCGGGGCAGAGCGAGTGCTGGAGGTTGATCTCAACGGTACGAGCTTTGGTCGTTACCCGGTCACCCTCGATGAGCGAGGAGCAGCACTTTTCGAGCTGAAAGACCTTCCAGCAGGGGACTACCGGGTGCGGATCCAGGGGGCTGATGGGGAGGATTGTTCTTTCACGGTGGCGGTGTATCGTCTCGCTCCGCTGGTGGCCTTCCTGGTGGACCGACGACTGGAGGGCTCCGCGAGGCTCTGGGCTCGTCTGCGCCTGGAAACCTATGGGGTTCCGGTGGAAGGACTGGTGCTTGTCGAAATCACCGACCGGGGGATCCGAGTAGGTCGGGAGCGTACCGAAGCCAGGGGAGGCTTCCTGGAGGTTTCCCTGCCGCTCACTGGTGAAGGACCTCACGCCTTGAACGTGCAGCTCGTCAGCGACCCTTCCCGGACGGCCACGGTACCCATCCTCGGGAGCCGTGCTACCGAACGGCAGAAAACCCTGTTTTCCACCCTGGGTACGGAAGTGCTTGGAGCGCTACTCCCAGGGGAGAACACCTATTCTGTTCGAGGGATCTTTCTGGAAGAAGGTGCCCACCGCTCCAGCCCCTTCCTACTGGAACGGATCCATACGACCACAGCCCGGCTTCGAGCAACATCCTTCATCGACCATGCTTGCATCCTTGTGCTGGATCCTACCTTTCCCCAGCGACGTAGCGACGCCGTCGATGTGGCGACCGCAACCCATCCGGCTCATGAAGATCAAACCTATGTGCGCGCAGAAAAGCTCTTCCACCAGGGAAAATTTGTCGAAGCCAAAACGCTCTTTGAGCTAGGACTCTCCTGCCGACCCGTTGCTCACCCGAATTACGCCTACTTTCTCGCTTGCTGCCATGCTCGCCTCGGTCAGCTCCCGCAGGCCGTCGCAGCTCTCCGAACTTCCATTGAACACGGCTGGGATGACTGGACACACCTTCTAGGAGACGAAGATCTCTCCTCGCTCCGAGGATACGCACCCTTTGAAGCCTTGAAGAACCGTGGACGACGGGAAATTTCGGTAGAATCCCTAGTTCCTGGTCAGGAGATCCAGATCGAGGGCTTTTCCCCTCTGTCACTAGTGGCGATCGGCGCCTTTGTGGAGGGCACCCCCTGGGAAGGCTGGGCAGCTTTGCTTGCTCCCGAGGAAGTCAACGCTCGCATCGTAGCCCCGGAGATCCCTTCGCCGGGTGCTCAGGTACGCATCGACGTCGAGGTAGGGGAACAGCATCGAGACGCATCTGTCTACCTGCTAGTCAAGGATGCTCGGTTGCTCTCCCCCGATACACCCCTCAACCGAATGGCTGCCCGCATCAAGGGGTGTGTGGATGAAGCAGGCAAGCTCTTCGGTTCGGGCGTTGTAACTCAAGATCTCTCTCGATTCCTCACCCCTCCTCCCCTCTCCTTCGCCCCTGCACCTTCCGCACCTGCTGCCGTACTTGCTGCGGTCCCACGAATGCCCGTGATGGCAGCATCTCCACGATCCGCTCCGACGGGGGAACAGATCCCGCCAACCCCAGCGATCAGCCATGCCCAAGACGTTTCCAAAGCACCTGTTTCGAACCTTGCTCTAGGTGTCGAGGGACCGGAGATCCTTTTTGCTGGCATCATCGAGGCCCGTGACGGGCAGGCTAGCGCTACGGTGACGCTGGGTCCGGCAGCCGCGGATTATGTCGTAGAAGCTTTCGTACTGTCGGGGCTCCAGTGGGCAATGCGCGAGGCCAGGTTCCGGGCCGAAACAATCCCGTCGGTTGCCCTTGAAGTTCCGCCCTTCGTCCATCCGGACGATACCGCAATGGGGAGAGTTGTTGCCCGATGTGCATCGGGTCGTATGCAAATCCGCGTACTCCGGGATGGTGCTCCGGTTCCTCTCCTCTTCCAGGGACGTACCTTGGCCATCCATGAGGAGTTGGATGCCCTCTCTGCTGAACTGGATTTCCTCGTACGGCCTGGCATCCATGAGGCCATCGTCGAGGATCGGTCAACCGGTGCCGCCAACTGGATCCGCCGAACGGTGGAGGTTCCTGGGATCTTCCGCCGGCTGACGAAAACCGTAAGGCTGTTGAACGTAGGAGAGGAGGTTCACCGAGAGAGAGAGCCGGGGCTCCTTGGGCTCCGGGTGCTTCCGGGGCTTGACCAGCCTTTTACAGCCCTGATCGACGCGACCGCCGACTACGGG
>JANWXX010000546.1 GCA_025057345.1 Polyangiaceae bacterium
CGGCGGCGCTACCAGCTCGTAGGGGAGCCACTGCCGCAGCACCTCCGCTACTTTCGGTGTAGCCAGGGAGGTGAGGCGATGAAGGGTTTTCTGCTTTGTATCCAGCAAAAGGGCTTCTTCAACCAGGACAATTCCTGCTTGGCAGGTCACTCTGGCCTGAAGATTGATGGGAAGGTGGATCCCTGAGGGTGGCTCGGAGCACACTGCTCCTGGCCGCTCATTGACAGCCAACGTCTCGCAGAGACGGCTCACCCCTGCTAGTTTCACTGCGGTGTAGGAGAGCTCGATTACCCCATCCTTTCCAGCTTGCAGGCAATGATCCCGAGCCCAGTTCCTCCAAGCTTGCTCGACCACGGGCCCCAGCTCCCCATTCATCGCAGGTATCACTCCATGGACCTGACAGCCCAAGGATCGGTCTGGAGCCAGAGGTTGGCCTTCTAGAAGACGTGGGCCCAGAGCTATCTTTGTTGGTTGAGAACGAGGGGCACTTGCGGACAGCCAGCGGCCTCTGTAGAGAAGATCCGGTCGTTTTGTCTCCCCGGACTTCTCGTAGAGGAGGTGACCTGCACGTTCCGCCGGTGAGATTTTGATCTCAGCTCCATCGGGTGTGACAAATAGAACCTCTTGGGGAGGCGACACTCTGGCCTTGGCCGGTGGTGGAGAGTACCGACGGAGGGGAATTCTAGGCCCCCCCTGAATCTGGAGGGCCCCCGGCCTTGTTTCTTCCGGCACGGTGAGCGCTGCAGAAAGCACCGGAGAAGAGATTCGGATCACGCCTCCTTCCGCCACCTCTTGGACCACCAGCAATTCCCCAGTTTCCTCGTTGAGCAAGGCAGAGCCTGCATTTGGTTCGGTCCGAAGCAGGGTCAAGGGCAGCGGCTTACGCCCGGGGCTGTCGGTCTGCATCCGGACGGCGTGGATAGCGGTTGGAACCGGAGGACCAGGGGCCACGCTAGCCTGCGGGAGAGCAGAGCTCGGAGGAGTCAAAGAGGGTGCCTGGGTCGTCGAGGTCAGCGCTGAGGGCATGGCTTGAGGGCTGGTGCCCCGGTCACAGGCCGCAAGGAAAACCAGGACAAGGAGGAAATGCATGGGAGGTTACCCCGAAGCGACGATAACCCGGGGGAAGACGAGGGCGCCTTCGGTGCCGACGAGGCGCAGTCCGGGCATCAAACAGCCGAGTACGTTGCCTTCCTCAGCAGGATCGGGCTGCACGCCTGCCTTGTCCATGGATGATGAGGAGAAGCGGACACCTTGCTCTGGCTCGATAAGCTCGCAGCCACTCGCCCCAGCAAGACGAGGCAGGGCAGCGCGCTCGATGGGAGAGAGAGGAGCAGCGATGATGAGGCGTCCTCGCTCCTTGAAAGCATGGGTTAGGATGGCATCAAGCCGGCGGGCTTTGAGGGCAGCATAGGTGGAGGGCTGGAGGGAGAAATCCTCACCAAATGCCTGACGCAAAGCTTCGTGGAGAGCAGTCCCCTCGATAGCCTGGCAAGCCTCGACGAAGGCACGCTCGGAAGCGAAAGCCTCGCTCAGGGACTCAGCTTCCTGCCGCACTTCTCGGAGTGCGCCCTCGACTTGGGCAAGGCGCCTGGTTGCTTCGGCGCGCGCCTGATCAAGCTGTCGATGGGCTTCGTCTAGGAGGGCCTGGAGGTCAGCCTTTGCTTTGCGAGCCTCATCTCGCTCCCGGTCGACGGCAGCACGAGCTTCCGCTTGGAGAATCTCAGCGCGCCGTCGCGCCTCGTCGAGCTGCTTGCGGGTATCTTCCAGGGAGCGTTCGAGTTGGACTGTGCGTTCCTGGGAAGCCCTAAGCTGGGCACGTACCTCAGCCTCCTGAGCGCGAGCCCGCTGGCGGTCTGCGAGGAGGGAGGCGAGGTCGTTGCGCAGCTTGCTGATCTCGTGCTCACGAGCGGCAGCGAGGGTTTCCTGATGGGCGCGGGTAAGGGCCTCGTAGCGGGCAATGATGGCCTCGATCTCGGCGCGGAGGGCGTGGGCAAAGGGATCCTTGCTCATAGGTCAGCGCATGAACTTGGCGAGGTTGAGTTGGACACGGATCGGATCCTTACCATCGCGCTTGAGGTGGAGGGCGATCTCCTCGGGGGAGACAACGCAGATAAAGAGTCGACCCAGCTCGCCGGCAGGGAGCCCGGTGGGGATGAAGAAGATGCGAGGATCTGCTGCAGTCATCTTACCGGGGACATACTCTTTACAGATACGCAGCGGCATTTGAGCATCCCAACGGCCAAAGTCGACGAAGTGCGGGCCAAATTCGTCGGGGTTTCCGGCGGGGGTCCCCATGGGGATGAGGGCTTGAAATTTCGGCGGAAAACCCCGGAGATCGCCCAGAAAATAGCTGAAACCCTGGCTACGCCGGACCAAGTGAACGACCCGATTGGCGATGTTGAGAGCACCCAAGGCCACCGCAGTCTTGGGGGAGACGCCGACGATGTTGGTACCTCGCTCATTACGAGAAGGAACCTCGTAGAGCACCACTTGTTCAAAAGGAGCGCTCGAGGTAGGCTTCCAGACCTTAAGCCCTGGGATCCCCAACTCCTCTGCCAGAACCTGCTCAACAAAGGCA
This sequence comes from Polyangiaceae bacterium, assembly GCA_025057345.1. Taxonomy (GTDB): domain Bacteria; phylum Myxococcota_A; class Polyangia; order Polyangiales; family Polyangiaceae; genus JANWXX01. The sequence goes on from JANWXX010000546.1 coordinate 2,579, forward strand.
CTCCGGGAAGAGTTCCCCGCTAGCAGGATCACCACCCCCTGCTGCCTCCAGTCTCCCTCGCCACCCCAGGCAGTGTTGTTCAACATCGTCTTAAGGAGCTTGACACCGTCACGGATCCGCTCCCTCAGATGCTCGTGGAGTCGGGCCTTAAGCCCTGCCAAATCGGTCTTAAGGGATTGCAACCGCACCTCCTGGTTGTCGAGGCGCATAGCGCTCAGCTCTTCGACGCGCTTCGGTTC
>JANWXX010000547.1 GCA_025057345.1 Polyangiaceae bacterium
CGGCAGCCTGCTGCTGTTGTTGGGCAAGTTGGGCTTTGAGCTCTTCTGTCTGACGAAGCGCTGAGTCGAGGTGATTCTTGGCCTCTTGAGCCTCATGACGAGAGGCTTGGTACAGGGCTTCCACTTCCTCGATACGCTTACGGAGCGCCTCCACTTTGGCAGGGTCAACCCCCCGAGGGATAGCCTCGACTTCTCGGAGTTTGCGAGTGAGGGCCTCCTCGCGCTGAACCAACCTGGCGCGCTCGGCTTGAGCCTCAGCGAGAGCCTTGGCGCTTTGCTGGAGGCGCTCTTGGAGCGTCCGGTTCTCCCGCTGGAGCTTCTCGGCACTCTCATGGGCCCGCTGAACCTGGGAGGCGAGCATTTCCGCTCGACGCGCCTCCTCCGTAAGACGCATCTCAAGCTGACGGGGAAGCGCTCCAGCTTCGGAGAGTGCCCGCCCCAACTCCGCGCTGCGCCGCTGCTCGTCAGCGAGGCGTGCTTCCGCTTGCTGCCGGGCCTCGGTAGCCTTTCTAAGCTCCGGGTCGGGGCTAGGAGCGACGTTGGTAGCGACCGGTGTTTTGCTAGGGATCTGAATGATGGTGTAGGAATCTAGGGTGAAGCGTCGATCACTGGCGACAGCCATGTAGGCGACAGGCTCTCGGTCGGCGCTATCCGTGAGGCTCGCATCAACGGCAACCTCAAGATCTCCTTCAGCGGAGAAGTCAACCAATGCATAGCCCTGGAAAGGAACCTCTCCCACCATCTTCACCACGGGGAAATGGCGAGCAATTACCCCATGAAAATCGTAATAGTTGAGTGGCCCTGAGCGGCCCCGGATGGACTCACCTCGCCGGCCATCAACCCGAGGGGTTGCAGCCAACAGCATTGCTCCCGCGGAGCATAGACGACGAGCCTGGGCGAGCAGCCTTTGGGGGTCGGGAAATATGCTAAGGTCAGGGATAAGGCAGACATCGAAGGCACCATCCCGGACCCCTGCATCACCCCCCTCCCGGTAAGCAGCGAAGGAAGCCACCTGAGGTACGGCCGCAATCGCCTGAGCCACCCGGGCGCCGTCTGGGTCGTAAACATGCACCAGCCGAGCACCGCGTTCGGCGGCCTCCTCGGCGAATCCTGCGGTGGCGTTGCCGAAGATCACAACACGACGCCCTTCGAAGAAGCGCTCTGCGTAAGGGATCAGGGCAAGCGGTGCCGGGACGGAGGGAATAGGGTTTGTCATGGGTATCCAGGTGGAGCTTGCGCGATAGCGCAAGCCTCCGAACCGGCGCCCTAGCGCGGCTTCGCCTCCGCTGGAACCCCCCGCCCAGGCTCACCCGATGATCATCGCTTCCGACAGGAGACGACCTTCGCGGAATCGCCGCAGGTTCCACTGGGAGAACAGAGGATCCTCCTCGCCCGTAGCGATCAGTCGGGCCAGCCGCTTGCCTATGACCGGTGCCATCATGAACCCATGACCCATGAAACCGGAAGCCTGGTAGAAGCGCTCCACGCTATCCACTTCCCCAACAATCGGATTTGCGTCCGGTGTTAGGTCGTAGCAACCTGCCCACTGACGTAGCACTTTCACTTGACCAAGCCTCGGCACCAGCTCGGTCAGGGCCTTGGCGTAACGGCGAAGGAATTCACTGCTTGAATCCATGTTGAGCCCTGGGGGAACCTGCTCGTTGGAGATCCCCCCCACGATCTCGCCGCGCATAGACTGGCTGAAGTAGAGCCCGTTACCTAGATCTGCCACCAGCGGCTGAAGCCATGGCTTGAGCGGCTCGGTTGAGCAGATCTCATGGCGGTGCGGCCGATTGGGTAGATCCACCCCAAGCATCTTGGCTACCTGTGGCGACCAGGCCCCCGCTGCATTGACTACTGCACCCGTTTCGATCACGCCCCGATTGGTCTCCACTGCCTCGATCCGCGGCCCCTTCGTCCGAAACCCAGTCACCTCTGTGTGGGTAGCGATTTCCACCCCCAACCGCCGCGCCCCCTCAGCATAGCCCCAAACAAAAGGCCACGGAAACACTACACCATCCGTTGGATTATAGCTGGCTGCCACCACCCCCTCCACGCTCAGCTCCGGGACGATCTTCTTGGCCTCCGCGGGGCCGAGCATTCGGGTCTTCAACCCCTCCTCCCGCTGCACAGCCACGCTGGCTTCGAGCGCTCGGCGCTTCTCCTCACTCCTAGCCAGGAACAAGTACCCTCCCTGACGGAACCACACGTTGATCCTCATCTCTCGGGCAAAATCTTCGCAGAGCGCGATGCTCTCCCGCATCAGCCGCACATTGACCCCGCTGGACCACTGGGCTCGCACCCCGCCGCCGTTGCGCCCGCTAGCCCCCCCGCAGAGATAGCTCTTCTCCACCACGGTGATCTCTCGGACTCCATGGTGGCGAGCTAGGTTGTACGCGATGGCTAGACCCATAATCCCACCACCCACCACGACCACCTCGGCCTTGCTGCGCATACACTTCACGCTAGTCAGCGTCGTTCCTCATCGCTAGGATTTCCCGCACCTACGGGAGGTTTGCATGGCCACCTTCGAGATCCAAGGCCGCGATCTGGCCCTTGTCTTCACTCCTATCGAAATTCTGGGAGGGCTCCGCTCCGGTGCTCGTATCCCCCTTGATCAGGTTCAATCCATTGAGGTTGTTCAAGATCCTTGGAGCATTTTGGAGGGGCTCCGGGTTGGTACTGGTATCCCCTGGGTGATCGTCCTTGGAACGATGGTCCGCAGGGGCCCCAATGATGTCGTCGCGATCTACAAGCGCCAGCCAGCGGTTGTGGTCCACCTCAAACCAGGCGCCCTCTACCAAC
>JANWXX010000548.1 GCA_025057345.1 Polyangiaceae bacterium
TGATCTGCATGTCGATCAGGTCGCTGCCAATGCTCGGCAGATTCGCAGGGTAGGAGATCGGAGCAGGTTGGTTGGTCCGGGCATCGATGACTGTGAGGGACTTTAGGAAATCGTCTACCTTGTCCGCAGGTACAGTCAGATGGAGCGTATCCCCCTCCACTCGGGCGGTCCGTTCGAAATAAGCCACCCCATTCCGGTATACCACCACCTTTCCCAGCGTCGTTTCCGGGATATGTACGAAGCTGCTCGTCGATGCGCACCCCATCAGCATCATTGTAGCTACAAGAGAAATCAGGCTTGTTTGCATGGTTTCCAAACGAAGCTGACTTGAGGAACGAAGAAGTTTCATTCTATCATCTCCCTTGACCCTTCATGTGGCGCTAGCCTTGCTTTTCGTGACTGGCCATTTGTGACTGGACATCTTGCTCACTGCTCCTTCCTCTCATCAGCAAGGTAGGACATTTTTTCTCCTAGTATGGAGATGCAAGGGGGATGTCGCGGGGCTACCGTGAGAGGGAGAGGAGCGCCGCTTGCAGACGCAAAGAGGACGTCATGATCGCTGCACTGGGAGAGCTGGCCATCCAACATCGACTCGGCCTTGAGGTCTACCGCCGGGCGCAGGTCTATCATCAGGCAGGGGCGATCCAGGGAGCCACCCGAGAGGGTAGGACTCTGCGCGCGCGCTGCAAGGGGACGGCACCGGAACCCTACCGGGTGTGGGCCACGCTGGACGAGCGGGGGGTGGTGGTAGCGAACTGCTCGTGCCCAGTGGGTGCAGCGGGTCGGTGCAAGCACGTGGGCGCGCTGCTGTTGGCCTGGAAGGACCACCCGGAGCAATTCCAGGATCATTGGGGCGTGGCTCTTGACCCTCTGGGTTCCCACGCGCATGCACCAGCGCTCCGGGAGCTGGCGGACGCCTATCCGGAGCTAGCTTCGCTCATGGCGCCGCGCTCCCTGGTGGTCCAGAGTAACCAAAACCCAACAGAGGTATTTCAGGCAGCCTGCCGCGAGCTGATGGGTCATGGTCCCACGAGCTACGAGGTTCTGCGCCGTCTGATCGCGGTGCGAGCTGCTGCAGAGCGAGCACTGTTGGAGCAGCACCTCGAACGGGCAGCTTGGGTCTACGAGGGTCTGCTTCAAGCGCTCCTGGAACGCCCTGGTGAGCTGGTCGAAGGGGGGCTCCTTGCGGGGCTCTCGATCTCTTGTGTCCAGGGGCTGGGCCGATGCCTCAGGGCTGAGGGGACGATACGAGGGAGGTCCGAGCGGATCAAGGCACTCTTTTTGGCCTTTCGCTCCGGTGCGGATGGAGGTGGACTTCCCCTGGGTACAACAGCAGGAGAGATCCTCCATCGTTTGCTCCGGGAGGAGGAGCGAGCCCAGGTATGCCGTTGGCTGGAGGCTGCGATGGCCACGGCGCAGGAGGGGGTCCGCCAGATCTATGGAGGTCTGTGGACGCAGCTTGAAACGGGCAGGGCTACCGAGGAGTGGCTGCTTGCCATCGCACGTCGCTCTGGGCGTATCGTCGATGTGATTGACAGGTTGCTGCGGATGGGTCGTACCGATGAGGCTTGTGCCGAGGCCCGCCGTGTCGCCCCGGAGGAGGCCGTCGCCGCTTCCCGGTGCTTCCAGGCTCACGGACAGTCAGCAGCGGCCATTGCGGTACTGGAGGCAGTTCCTGCGGATAAGCGTCCGGTGGAGGTTCTTGATGAGCTAGCAAAGCGCCTGGAGGCTCATGGTGACCTACGTCGTGCCATGACCTGGGCCATGGAGGCGCTCCGACTGGCCCCTACGATCACACGCTATCGAGAGGTGAAGCGCCTTGGTCAGAAGGGGAACCAGTGGGCTTCGCTGAAGCTTGCCATCGAGGCATGGCTACTGGGGGCCCAGGAGGAAGCAATGCTGGCTAGCGTGTATTTGGAGGAGGGGTTTCTCGTGGAGGCTATCTCCCTTGCGGAGCGTTCTCGAAACCTAGAGGTCAAGGAGGCCGTGGCAAAGGTCTGCGAAGGACAGTTTCCCAAAGAAGCTCTCAACCTTTACAGGCAGGTCGTGGAGATGCTAGTGGCCGAGCGGGGGCCAGAGGGGTACCTGCAGGCTCGCGGCAAGCTTCAGGCCATGAGGCGACTCCACAAGCAAGTGGGTGAAGGGCCTTCGTGGACCAAAGTTTCCGCAAGGTTTCGAGGAAAATTTCCACTACGTAAGGCAGGGTGATTGATCCGTGTGTAGCAGGAAATCAGGCTCCCGCGGTAGCCTCTCCCCGTCTTTGCCCTGCAACGTCGGTGGATAGACGTTGGACCTCGTAGCCTCGATCCACAAGGCGTACCAAGAGCCCAGGGCCTTTCTGCCGGAGGGTCACCGAGGGCTTTAGCTCCAGCCGCTGTCCTGGGAGTAGCTCAATGCGGAAGCGCTGTACGATGGTCGCTAGCAGCAACATCGCTTCAGTCATGGCGAAGTGGTTCCCGATACAAATGCGAGGTCCACCGCCGAAGGGGAAGTAGGCGTATCTGGGTAGCACCTCAGAGTACTCCTTGGTCCATCGGTCGGGGTCGAAGCCCTCCGGGTTGGGGAACCAGCGCGGGTCTCGATGAACGACCCACTGGCTCATGAGGATCTGCGCTCCCTTGGGGATGAGATAGCCACCCACTTCAACGTCCTCGCCGACCTTGCGACCTGTCGTCCAAGCCGGTGGGAAGATGCGCATGGATTCCTTCAACACTCGCTCGGTGTACACTAGCTGCTTGGTATCTGCGGCGGTGGGCAGGCGACCCCCAAGAACTTCAACAATTTCCCTATGGAGCT
>JANWXX010000549.1 GCA_025057345.1 Polyangiaceae bacterium
CCACCTCCGTGAGCGCAGGTCGCCACGGTATCTCTTTCCCTGCTTGCGGTAAGATGCTCTCTATCTTCCGCCCGCCCCCCTCTCCTCCCCTCGGAGTCTTCGTGCGATGATCTTCGACTGGCTCCATGGCCTGTTCTCGAACGATCTTGCCATCGATCTTGGCACGGCCACGACGCTCATCTACGTCAAGGGAAAGGGGATCGTATCCTGCGAACCCTCCGTGGTGGCCGTTCAGCGTGATAACCGAGGCTCCAAGCGTGTGCTGGCGGTGGGTCGCGAGGCCAAGGAAATGCTTGGGCGCACCCCAGGGAATATCCAAGCCGTACGCCCTTTGCGGGATGGCGTCATCGCCGACTTCGAGATCACCGAGGCAATGCTCAAGTATTTTATCGAGAAGGCCCACAACCGGCGCACGCTCGTCAAACCTCGAATTATCATCTGTGTCCCCTTTGGCATCACCGAAGTAGAGAAACGCGCCGTCAAGGAGAGCGCCGAGGGAGCCGGCGCACGGGAGGTCTATCTGATCGAGGAGCCCATGGCAGCAGCTATCGGTGCAGGCCTTCCCATCACCGAACCTTCCGGGAACATGGTGGTCGACATTGGTGGCGGCACCACGGAAGTCGCGGTGATTTCCCTCGCCGGGATTGTCTACTCCCAGTCGGTGCGTGTAGGCGGGGACAAAATGGATGACGCCATCGTCGCCTACATGAAGCGGAAGTACAACCTTGCCATCGGCGAGCAAACTGCCGAGCGCATCAAGATCACCATCGGCAACGCTTACCCGCTGGAAACCCAAGTTTCCACTGAGGTGAAGGGGCGCGACATGGTGGCAGGCATCCCCAAGACCGTCGTCGTCAATAGCGACGAAATCCGTGAAGCTCTCAGCGAGCCCATCAACGCTATCGTGGAGGCGGTCCTCCTAGCACTGGAGCGCACCCCGCCGGAGCTCGCCGCAGACATCGTAGACAAGGGCATCGTCCTCACCGGCGGTGGGGCCCTCCTCAAGAACCTCGACGTACTCCTCCGCGAGGAGACAGGCCTGCCGGTCATGGTCTGCGACGACCCCATCAGTGCCGTCGTTCTCGGCAGCGGCAAGACCCTTGACCATATGGAACTCCTCAAGGAAGTCACCATCAGCTAGTCCCTCACCAGCTCCCCGCAACACCGACCGTCCCAGGCCCCACTACCAGGGCTGTGCCAGTAGGTTCTGGACTACGCGCAAGAAGGAGGTACACCCCTGCTGCCAACCCTACCAGGGCCGTCCCACCTGCGATCAGGCCATACGTGCGGTAGCTGGAAATCTTGGCTTCCCTCCCTGTCCGATCACAGAGGTAGCGAGGATCGTTACAGATATCCTCGGTCTCCTGACGAAGCCGTTGGTGCTGCAAATAAAGGAACAAGCTTCCTCCTGCAGCCATCAGGGCAACTCCTCCTACTGTGTACGCCGACCAGTGCGGATAACGGAACGCACGCGGTGCTGCAGCAGGCACCGGCGAGGAAGCCGGCAAGGGCAAGGACGAGACAGAAGCAGCGGCGGCAGGGCGGGTCAAGACAATATCCAGCAGGTGCGAGGCCCGCTCAGTCAGAACAATTTGCTGGGTAAATTCCTCGTACTCCGGGGCTGATACCCGTACCACACAGGAGCCTGGGTTCCGGGGGATGGGCTGTCGGAGCTGCTCCTCCTTGAGGAGGACTCCGTCGATTTCGACCCGCAATCCCGGGATGTCCTGGGAGAACCGCAAAGTTAGCAGGGGGATGCGAGGCTTGAGGGCGGCGAGAGCAGCTCCAGCCTGCTCGACGATAGCAGTCCCCTCTGGAGACTTCATCTGTTCAGCCAGCTCGGCGGATCTTCGGTAGTTCGACTCCGCGGCCAGAAGCTGCCCCAGACGCTCTTGGCAGAGCGCTATGTGAAAGCGTATACCTGCGGTTTCCTTGACGAGGAGGATACGCTCCAATAGCGCCAAAGCGTCGAGCCAGTGGCCCTCAGCTTCATGCGCTTGGGCTTGCTCAAAAAGCTTGCGAGCCGCCTTGATCTCCGCCTCTGTAGGGGCTCCAAGGACCGGCGCAGCCGAGCAAAGAGCAGGCACGAGCACAAGGGACCAAGCCAAACGCATGGCCATAAGAGCCTATCACAGAGCCCAAGGCAAGGTTTGCGGACTGCCTGCAAGTCGAACGGGTTCTCACGAATACGGAGAGGTTAGCGTTTGCATTCCCGACTCTTCGCCATCCAGGCCTTCAGAACTCTAGCGTATCCTTGGACGACCTCGCCTTATCCCCAGCAAAGGAGGGAAGAGAAAAAGCCAACGCTCCCAACGGACCTACTCGCATAGCGTGGTGTCCCACGGAGCAAATGCCTCTTGCCGCAATACAGACACGCTCTGATTCATTCTCGTAGGGGCAGGATCTGGACCTTGACCAAGGTTTTCCTTGGCAGAGCGCTGGTTCGTGGTAGACGCAGCAGTTGTTCACCTCGGTGAACTGGCGTTTCTGGTTCTGCGAGGAGGTCATGCGTGCTTCAGTGGTGGCAGAGAGTCAAACCTATCCGGGATGCGCTTCTGGTGTTCTTGGCGATGCTAGTGCCGTTCTTCTTCCTGAAGGCCCACGTGCGCGACCCGAAGGACTGGAGCAACCTGGACCGGGCGGTGGTACAACTCTCCTGGCCGGCGCAGGCTGCAGCGGCATGGGCCGCGCGAGGGATCTCGAACCTGTGGGGCGATTACATCTACCTGGTGGATGTCAAAAGCGACAATGCGAGGCTAGCGTT
>JANWXX010000054.1 GCA_025057345.1 Polyangiaceae bacterium
CGAGGAACTCCCCGAGATGACGCTGGCACCTACGCTCATCTTGGCCTCAGCTCGTACCTCGCAGCCGTCTCCCAGGACTTCCATACCTAGGCCAATCCCCTCCTTCCCCGATCGTGCTACGAAGGGCCAGACCCTAGCACAAGGGAAGTTCAGCTCCTCGGGTTTGAGGATCTCCCAGCGAGGATAAGCTCTTGGGTACATCGGCCCGGACGTGGCAAGGCTGGCCACAGAGGCAACCAGCACCGTACTCGCTTGAAACCACCTAGGAGCGGGTGTGGAAGGAGTGCGAGATTCGAGGAACAGGAGGGCGAGCCCCAGTGCCGGAAGCATGAGGAGATCAGAAGAGTCTACCTTGACCTCCCCCCAGCGAGCGGTGATGAGGACATTGAACGAAGGGGAGAGCTTGAGGGCAGCAAAGGCAATCCCTGTGGACGCCGTGGAGGCGAGGGCCAGAGGGCGTCCCTGCAGCCAGGGAGGTGCCAACGGAGCTAGGAGGGTCGTCAGCAGGATCGGAAAGAAGAACAGCCCTGCCGCATCACTCAGCTTTCCGGTGAACCATCCAGGGAACCATGTGCTCCCTTTCAGCCCATGGTCGTTGAGGAGCAAAATTCCCACGGCGAGGAGCGGGATGGGATGGTGCAAGGCGCGCTGAGAGGGGGTCATGCCCAGTACGTTGTAACCGTCCCGGAATACTATCGTCGAGGCTTCCTTGACGGCCTGGCTGATCGGCGCGAGTAGCCTTCTCTGTGCCCTCTCTCCGCTACGTTGACGACCGCTCTCGCTCTACTTCCCTTAGGATATCTCCCTTGCTCTACCCTTTTGAAGGGCGCCGCTTCGACCGGGGCAACGGAGTATGGATGCACTACGTGGACGAGGGGCAGGGCCCCGCGGTGCTGATGCTCCACGGGAACCCAACCTGGTCCTTCTACTACCGGAACCTCATCCTCGATCTGCGGAAGGACCACCGTGCCATTGCCCCCGATCATGTTGGCTGTGGCCTCTCAGATGTTCCTGACGATGACAGCTACGGCTACCGCCTCAAGGACCGAGTGGCGGATGTAGAGCGCTTGGTGGAGCACCTTGGCCTCCACGATCCCTTCGACCTGATCGTTCACGACTGGGGAGGGATGATCGGCATGGCCTATGCGACCCGCTATCCGGAGCGTATCCGGCGTATGGTGCTGCTGAATACAGCGGCCTTCCCGCTACCGGCAACCAAGCGCTTTCCTTGGCTTATCGCTCTTGCCAAGGACACCCGTTGGGGGGCTTGGTTGGTGGAACATCACAACGCCTTCGCTCGGATCGCGGCTCGGGTCTGCACCTGTCGTCCGATGCCCCCCTCGGTCCGTGATGGCTACACGGCCCCCTACGAGGGCCCCGGGCGCAGCACTGCGACGCTGCGCTTTGTCCAGGACATCCCCCTGCGCCCCGGCGATCCTTCGTTTGACCTGCTCCAACGCACTGCCTCTGCTCTCCCTTCGCTCCGGGGGAAGCCCATGCTCATCTGCTGGGGCGGGCGGGACTTCGTCTTCGACGATCACTTCCTAGCCGAGTGGCGTGCCATCTTCCCGGAGGCCACACTCCGATACTACCCGGAGGCAGGTCACTATGTATTGGAGGATGAAAGCGAGGCCATCATTCGAGAAGTTCGGGGCTTCCTCACCCAAGCGTGAGGGAGGGTCGGAGGGCAGGTAAGGTAAGTGCATGATGGCCGCACCTCCATCCTGGATACTCTTGAAGGCTCTAGAGGCCGCGGACCCACCTGCGCCGCAAGCGCTTCACGATTTTTCCAGGGTCGTAGGAGCACCCAACCCTGCCCCCGATTTTTTGGAGTGGTCCGTGCGCATTGGCGCGGGGTACCAAGCTGCAAGGTTGACCTATTACTTCGACGTAGCCCGTTGCGGTGGGGTCAAGGTTGGTGCGGTGCTGGAGCGTTTCGCCAAGGTAGCCATGGCGTTGGTCGGTGCACTGCCGGAACCCTTGCTGACAGCAATGCAGATCATTGGAGGGCGGAGGGAGGTGCTCCAGATCGTTGTGGGAATCGACGAACGGCCAGGACAAGAGCGACGCGTCAAGCTGTACCTGGTGCTCCAAGAGGCTGCACCTGAACTAATTGAGAGCCTGCTTGGTGCGGTGGGGTATCAAGAAGTGAGGGGCATGGATCTGGCAAAGGTATACATCCTCGGGTTGGATGTGAGTGCATCCGGCGTCGAGGACGCCAAGCTCTATGTACGCCTCGATCGAAAGCGATTGGGGCAGGTGGTGGAAAACCTGCCTGAAGTCGGAGAGCTCTGGGTAGCGACTCGGGAGGTAGTCTTTCAGCGTTGCCTGAAGAGGGACCGAAGCCAGGTCTATCTCCACATGGATAACCCGTCGAGCCTTGTCCATTACCTGATGCGGCGCTCCTGGGTTGACCGAGAGGCAGCCCGGCTGGTCGACCATCATGCCCGAGTCCAGCAAGGGCTTGGCCGGGGGCGTCTTGAGCCTTGGATTATTTCTTTCGGATATCGGCACAGAAAGCTGCTCTTGGGAGGGAGCAATGTGTACTTCCACTGGGTTGGTGCCGAGGTATTGGAGGGCTAGGGGCCCCAGTGGACACCCACCGGGAAGGCCCGGTATGCTGAAACTTCAAAGCATCTTTCACATCAGGCATCTGACGATGGCAAGTTGATCCTCGGTGGCACGCTCGCTCCTCGCTCCCCCAACGCTTGGCGGCCTCTCTCTCCTTGAGAGCGGTCCCGATGACCGTTATTTCGACTACTGCCTGGAACCTTACCGCCCGCGCCGCCCTTGGCGAGGCATGCTCCGGGGGGAGAACATCTTCTGGCAGTCCCTGGCCCTTGGTGGGGCCCTTGATTCCCTCCGCCCTCCGCTCCTCGCCCTCCAAAGCTCTCTGGGCCCGGATATGACCGTCTGGGGCGTCAAGTGGGACGGCACTCGCCTTTTCTGGGAAGTCTACATCTACGATCCTCTCAAGGAAGAGCCTGCCGCTACGGTTTCCAGCCTCTCCACAACTCTCGCCCCCTGGCTTCGTGTCATCCCGAGCGTTTCCGAATCGGCACCCTACGTGATGGTGAGTTTCGATCTCGACCCAACCATCGCTGCACGAGGCACCATCGACGAACTGAACCTCTACCTCACCGGAGAGCAGGGACAGGCGGGGCGTGTATACAAGGTTCGCAGCGGCGAGGCCGAGCTAGAGAACACCTACCGCTTCCTGCCTCCCAAGACCGGGATTGGCCAGATCCTACCGTTGATCAAGGCCAGTGTCTTTGTCGATTTTTCCGACCCCACTCATCTAGCAAGAATTTTGATCCCCGAGCTGTTCGCCTGCCGCAAGATCTGTGTGGCCAAGAAGCGACGCTGCGACGCTATCTACTTCTCGGGTGTTCCCGTAGATCGGCTCCTCTTCTTCCTGCGACGTTTCCGGTACCCGGCCCCCCTGGTAGAGTTCCTCGCTTATCATCAAGAGCGCTTTGAGCACTTGCTCTTCGACATGGGTCTTGACTACCGCCAAGGGCAGGATGGTGCCATTCTGTACCCCAAGACTAGTTTCTACGGAACCCTCTGATGCTCACGTACAAGGGACGCTTCGATCTGACCCGCTTTGAGGATCTGACGGTAACTGTCGATTTTCACTGCCACAGTGCTTGTCGCTTCTGCATCGTCCAGGAGGGTATGAACCTCTTCCGGGGGGTATCGCTAGAGCGGCTACGCCAGGCAGTCGATGACAACGTGAAGCATCGGCGCTACCGACGTATCTGCTTCACTGGGGGTGAGGTGACCCTGGAGAAGAAGCTCTTTGATTACATCGCCATTGCCCGGGAATCTGGAAGCTTCGAGCACATACGCCTTCAGACCAACGGGCGCCTTCTTGCGGACATGGCGTTCGCCCGGCGCTTGGTGGAGGCGGGGGTCGACGAGTATTTCGTATCGCTCCACGGCCATGATGCAGCTACCCAGGATCATATCTCCCAACGTCCGGGGAGCTTTGACGAGGCAATACGCGGGATCGCCAACCTAGCCGAGCTTGGAGTGTGCCTCATGACCAATACGGTCATCCACTCTCTTAATGTCGACCACTTGCCGAAGATCGTTCAGACGGTGCTCCCATTCCGCCCGGTACGGATGGAATTTTGGGGGTATATCCCCATGGAGGACTACGCCGATACTCTCGGGTTTTTGGTACCCATGCGCCAAGTGGTGCTCCGACTGCGAGAAGCCCTGTCGTTGCTACGGGCTAGCGGTACGGAGGCACGTGTAAAATACGTCCCCAAGTGCTTGCTGGGGGATTTCGCTGACCAGCATGACGATGCCCAGCCCGACGTAGTCATTGCAGAAAGGTTCTTTGACCCATACCCAAACTTTTCCTGTATCTATGAAGGTATTTGTGAGCATAGCGACACGTGCCTCGGATTGAGCCACCCTTACATCAACAAATTTGGTTGGGAGGAATCCTTGCTCCAACCAACTCCGCGTACTCGTCCCTTCGTCGAACCCGACGACGGCCCGGCCATGGGCTCGGATCGACCGGGCGAGGGGGTAGCCCCCGCTCTGGATCACCCCGAGTGGCGTATCCTGGTGGACGGGGTGGCCGAGCGCTATGGAGCAAAGCTCTCAGCAGTCCAACTGACGCGGCGTTCCTGTGTATTCACCTTCGTTCGTGGAGAATCCAGCGTCGAGTTTGTGTTGTCCGCCAGGGATGATAAGGCACCGGCGTTGGCCCGTACCCCTTCCTTCAATCTCCACTATCGTGCTGTCAGGGGGCCTGACCGAGAGGTTCTCTCGGCGCTGATTCGTGCTGCTGCAGAGGCCGTTGCCCTCCGCGACCGCGGGGGCAGATTGCTGGACCGGCGGAAAGGATTGATCGGCGCGGAAGCCTTCCGTCGTCATGCTCGGGAGCCGTTCGGATGACGGCACCTTCCTTCGTTCTTTCCCTCAAGGAACATGCAACTCCGGCGCCTAACCCCTTCAGCTGAGTGCTATGGGCTCAAACAATTTCGTGGGAGCTTCTCCGTTCTGGGGGTTATCCTCTCCGGTATCTCCGCGCTGCCTCCACATAATGCCGTGCCCCATCCAACCCAAGCCGTGCTTCTACCTCATTCACAGGTCGGAGCGCCTTCGCCGGGCGCCCTAGCGCCAGGTATCCTGGGGGGATGTCGCTCCTCGGCGTGAGCAGGCTCCCTGCGCCCAGCACACTCCCCTCGCCGAGCACGCTGTTGTCCAGCAAGATGCTCCCCATACCCACTAGGGCTCGATCCCCCACCCGGCATCCATGCAAGATCGCTCCGTGCCCCACCGTAACATCCTCCCCCACGAGGGTATCCGAAACCCCGTCGGTCATGTGAATGCAGCAAAGATCTTGGATATTGGAGCGGGATCCTATACGGATTTTCCCTACATCGGCCCGGAGTACGCAGCCGAACCAGATACTGGCCTCTTCCCCGATTTCCACGTCACCAATGAGGGTGGCGTTCTCGGCGACAAAGGCAGAAGGGGCGATACGAGGGAACTTTCCCCGGAAGGGAAGCAGGAGCGGCATCAAGAAGGGTTGGGAGGTGGGGACAGAGAAGCACCAACGATGCGAGTCAACTCGTCGACGGTAACGGAGGGAGCATAGCCCAAATCCCGGCGTGCTGCGGAGATGTCGAAGTAGTGATCTGTAGCTAGCTCCTTGGCAACGAAGCGGGTCAAGGGAGGCTCTCCGGGGAGCGGAAGTACCCGGTAGATCCCCTCCATCAACGCTCCCATGGCATAGCCTACCTCCGGCGGAATTGTCCATGATGGCTTCGCCAGCCCTGCCTCGCGCAAGATACGGGCAAGGAGTTCTGCCAACGCCACCGGCTGCCCCTGGGAGAGAAAGTAGACGCGCCCTCCCACGGGAGACCCAGGGCGAAGGAGTGCATCCGCGGCCAGCAGGTGGGCTCGGGCGGCATCTTCTACGTAGGTGACGTCGACGCGGTTCCGTCCGTCACCGAGCAACCATAGTTTTCCCTTGCGAGCGCGCTCGATGAGCCTCGGAACGAGGTGCGGATCACCAGGACCCAGGATCAGGTGTGGGCGGAGGCTAACGGTACGCAGGTCATTGCTATGAGCAGCGCGTACGGCCCGCTCGGCAATCGCTTTGGTACGAGGGTAGGGGGCGAGGTGCTGGACCGGATAGGGGACCGACTCATCCACACCTCGAAGCGGTAGGCCGCCAGCGACTACGCTGGGAGAACTCGTGAACACCAGTCGACCTACCCCCTGGCGGCGGCAAGCCCCAAGAATCGCCTGGGTCGCTAGCACGTTGGCTCGGTAATATGCAACTTCGTCCCCCCAGACACCTGCTTTGGCCGCTGTATGGATCACCAGATCGCAGCCTTGGACGGCGCGTTCTGCCGTTGCTGGGTCCGCTGCATCTCCTCGGAGTGTCTCAACCCCAAGGGCTCGCAGCGCCGGGTAGTCTCCACGAGCCAGGCTTCGCACTTGGTCCCCGCGAACCAGGAGCTGGCGGCAGATCGCCGCCCCAAGGAACCCGCCGCCACCCGTTACCAGCACCCGCTCGGCCATGGGTTCCTCGCTCAGTGTTCGCAGAGGCTGACGACCCGTGGGTTGAAGGAGGTTTTGTGGAGCCGTCGTTCCTCCATCAGCTCCAGGCGTATGGCAAGGGCCTCTTCATAGGGGATCACCCCCTGTTGTGGGGGAACCTCCCGCGTAGAGGGGATGTAGACGTCTGGGTCGACGATCCAGAAAACGATCACGCGGCGTCGGCCCTCCTCAACGCCAGGGCGTAGCCGGAGCGTGTTCAGCCAGTGAATGTCCCTTTCCTCCAGGATCGCAGGGGACTCTTCCACGTGGTAGCTATGAACCCCCCTCCGCAGCCGGTATTGCCTCGGGTTTGGGATCTCCTCCCCCTCGCTTTGGAGCTGGAGCGTCGGCATCTCCTCCTCATTGCTAGCGACCACCCGCGCCAGCCTCATCCTCGGCAGGAGCTTCCCGTCGTCCTCCTCGTCTTCAAGGTCGGATGCCCCGAGATCCACCACGTCTCCCGGCCTCGGTTGGTAGTTCTCTCCGTGGGAGAGCAACATCCGGATGGAAGAGAAGTCGGTGCCTCGCGGTGTCGTCGTTTTGAGGTTGCTCATCGATGGGGGATTCTTCCGAGGAACCTAGCGCAAGGGGATCTGTCCAGGAAGCATCGTCTTGCGTTGAGGGGGGCATTCTCTGTCCTCAGGTCCATGCAGTCTACCTGCTGGCCCACTCGGCCAGCTTTTCGCGAAAGATCTTCGAGTTGTGCCGAATGTCCACGGGGAAGCTATCGTAGAAGAGAATCTCCTGAATGTTCCGGGTATGCGAGAAGCGAGCGCCTAGCTCCAGCAACTCGGCCCGTACCCGTTTTCGGGAGGCTCCCCGACAGGCACTGTCCAATTCCACACAAAGCACAGGGATCACCTCGCCCCGTCGCTTCGCTCCCACCAGGGCAGTTCGGAACACCTCCGGATGAGCATTGAACACGCCCTCGCAGGGCTCCGTGAAATAGGTCTTCCCAGCCGCCACAATTCGCTGGGATTTCCTCCCTTGAAACCAGAGCCGACCAGCCTCATCCAAGAAACCCACGTCGCCCATACGGTGCATCACCTCCCCTCCAGGCCCTCGGATCTTCGCCAATCCGGTGGCATCAGGTCGACGGAAGTAGGCCGCTGTCACTTGGGGGCCGCTCACCACGATCTCGCCCACCTCACCTGGTGCCACCCGCAGGGCATCGCTCCAGATGGGGATCGGCTCATCGCGGATTTGGATGATCTCCACCCGCACTCCCTCGACCACCTTCCCCACACAAGTTCCGGCGCCTCGCTCGGTAGCGTATCGCGTCTCTCGGAGTACTTCGTCGCTTCCGATAACCGCCACCGGCAACGCCTCGGTAGCTCCGTAAGGCGTGAACACCTGGGTGCCGGGGGGGAGCAAGCGCACGATCCGCTCCAAGGTCGCTGCGGGCACTGGGGCCCCTGCAGAGAACACCCGGCGCAAAGAAGGAAGCGTTGCTCCTAGTGCTTGTGGGCTACGGCCTACCCGGTGGAGCAGCGCCGGGGAGCCGAAGAGATTGGTGACATGTAGCTTTTGGATCGGCTCAAGGATCTCTCGCGGATCGACCTGCGCGGGGCGCGTAGCGTCCATCCGGGGCAGCACGGTGGACATTCCCAAGGCCGGATCGAACAACGCAAAGAGGGGAAAGGTCGGCAGATCGACCTCCCCTGGCTGGATGCAGAACGTACGCCGCAGTAGCTCCACCTGCGCTGCGAAGTTCCCGTGGGTATAGACTGCGCCTTTCGGTGCCCCCGTGCTCCCGCTGGTGAACAGAATCGCGGCTGTATCTTCCTGCCTCACTGTGGGGAGCTTGCCACCTACGCTTGCACCTGATGACCTTACGTCCTCTAGCGTCACTCCGCCCCATGGTGCCCTCGACCCCACCGTCACCTGTAGTCGTGCAGACCGGGCCCAGCCCAGCATCAACCTCGCCAGGTGTGCTTGCGGGAAACCCATGAACGCATCCGGCTCCACTTCCGCCAGACACCCGCCCATCCGCCGAAGCCCGATCCCGGGATCGATCAGCACCGGGACCGCTCCTGCTTTAAAGAGCCCAAAGGTCAGCGCAAATAGCTCCCCTCCAGGTCTCACCAGTACCGCCGCTCGACTTCCCTGATTCAAACCCATTCGACGCAGACCTCGAGCGATACAGTCACTGTCTTCGTCCAGCTCCCGGTAGCTCAAGTGTCGGTAGCGAAGTACCCCATCTCCTGCCCTCCCCAGCGGGATATGTACTGCCGTCGCTCCTGGCTGGCACCTAGCCATCTCGCGCAGCGCATCCGCGATATTTCCGCCTTTCATGGCCTGCTCTCTACCAGACATACCCCGATATCTCTGTGGAATTCCTGCCACCACGGCGGAAAATTGCATCTAGAAAGAAGCTTTGATCCTCCCTACTTAGGAAGTGAAACTTTCTGCTACGTTCCTCCACCCGAAGGATGGCGCTATGAAGAATATCGCTCTTAGTTGTCTACTGATTGCAGGGGCCCTCCTGGGCTGTGGGTCCGATACGAACGTAGAGACGGGGTTCAACGAGAGTGTCGGGGGAAGCCCCAGTGCAGGAGCGGGGGGTTCCGGAGGCGAGGGCGGTTCGGAGGCGGGCTCGGGAGGGAGCCTTGCAGGTACGGGCGGAAGCAGCGCGGGGGTTGGTGGGAGCCATGGAGGCTCTGGCGGGGCATCTGCCGGGAGCGGTGGGAACGCAGCAGGCTCAGGAGGGAGCGAGGGGGGAGCGGGAGGAGCCGAGGCAGGCTCGGGAGGAACTAGCACAGGCGTCGGTGGTGGAGGCGTAGGAGGGGCCTCCGCAGGCAACGGTGGGGGGGGAGAGGCAGGTACGGGCGGCGGAGGGAACCCGGAGGCGGTGGATCCGACGAAGGCACCAGCGGTGGAGGTGACGACCTGGAAGGGGAACCAAGGGCTGGCCATTGAGGTCACCAGGCCCAAGGAGGTGTCGGGCAAGCTTCCGCTGGTAGTGTTTGCGCATGGCTTCCAGCTCGGGGTGGATGATTACAACCAGACGTTGCAGCATGTAGCGAAGTTCGGTTACGTGGTCGCCTCCGTGGATTTTGCCGGGAGCTTCCTTGACCAAGATCACTATGCCCCGGTCGAATCGATGAAGACGGCCATCGAGCTGCTGACCAAGAATCCTCCCCCCGAGGTAGGCGATATCGTGGATGCAACCAAGATCGCATCCATGGGGCACTCCCTGGGGGGCAAGGGGGCGATCTGGGCGGCCCTCGATCTACCCCAGCTCAAGGCGGTGATCGCCCTGGACCCTGTGGACGATGACCCGAGTCCGTTCCCTAACCCTTCGCCCAAGCGTCCCTCCCTGGCCCCTGAGCAGATGAGCAAGCTGAAGATTCCGGCGCTCTACTTTGGTGCCCAGCTCAGCCCTACCGGCGTCACCCCCTGCGCTCCCAAGGCCAGCAACTCTTGCACCTTCGCCGCCTCCACGCCCGCTGCCGTCTTCTCCCGCCATTACGTTCTAGAGCAGTTTGGGCACATGCAGTTCCTTGACGACTCATCCTGCCTCACCTGTATCACCTGCGCCAAGGGAGCTGCGGCCCAGGAGACCGCAGGTCGTATGTTCTTCCAGGCCCAGATAGTAGCTTTCCTGGAGGCTCAGCTCCGGGGCAACGCGGACTACGCTGCCTACCTGGATAGTGCTTCTGCCAAGGCTGCAGGCAGCAACGTCATCTTGGATACCACCGAGCAGACCGCCTTCTGCAAGCCTTGAGCCTCGCCTGCGGTTTTCGCTCCATGGGCTCCTCTGGTAACGAAGGGGGTGTCGCGAGGTTGAACCCATGGATCCACTCGACATCCCCCTTCTCTGTCGGCGTGCCCGAGAAGCAAGCCGCCGGCTGGCCACCACTGACGGCGCTGCTCGCAATGGGGCGCTGCGGAACATCGCCGATGCTTTGGTGAACCACCAGGAAGAGCTGCTGGCGGCCAACCATCTCGACACGGATCGGGCCCGCCAGGCGGGTACCAGCGAAGCCCTTGTGGATCGGCTTGTCCTCACCAGCCAGCGCATCCAAGCGATGGCACGGGGGGTACTCGACATAGCAGCCCAGGTCGATCCGGTGGGCGAGGTCACTGGGATGAGCCGCCGACCCAACGGGTTGCTCGTAGGGCAGGTGCGGGTTCCTCTGGGGGTCATCGCCATGATTTATGAAGCCCGCCCCAACGTGACCGTTGACGCTGCTGCCCTCACCCTCAAAAGCGGCAACGCTGTGCTGCTCCGGGGGGGCTCCGATGCTCGCTTCTCCAACGAAGCGCTAGGAAGAGTGCTACGCCGGGCGGTGGGGGAGGCGGGGCTCCCGGAGGATGCGGTACAGATCCTCCCACCCCTTGATCAGGAAGCAACTCGGCTTCTGCTGGCGCAATCGGGTCTTATCGACCTTGTGATCCCCCGAGGTGGCGAGCGTCTCATCCGCTTCGTATCTGAGAATGCTCGTGTCCCGGTACTCCAGCACTATAAGGGGGTCTGTCATCTTTACGTGGACGAGGGAGCCGACCTGGATATGGCCCTCCGGCTGGTGGAGAACGGTAAGGTCCAGCGCCCTGGTACCTGCAACGCTACGGAGTGCCTGCTGGTCCACCGAAGCGAGGCAGCCTCGCTGCTTCCGCGGGTTGCCACACGCCTCCTGGAGCTTGATGTTGAGGTCCGCGCTTGCCCCGTAGCCCTCCCGTGGATGCCTGGAGCTCGCATGGCCACGGATGACGACTGGGGGCACGAGTTCCTGGACAAGATCCTCGCGGTCCGGGTCGTCGAGTCTCTGGACGCAGCCCTCGATCACGTTGCACGCTTCGGCTCGAACCACACGGAGGCGATCTGCACCCGCTCCTACGAGCGCTCCCGCCGCTGGCTCCAGGAGGTTGATGCGAGCTGTGTCCTCGTCAACGCTTCCACCCGCTTCAACGACGGCGGCGAGCTGGGACTTGGCGCCGAAATCGGCATCTCGACCTCCAAGCTCCATGCTTACGGTCCCATGGGTGCTGCTCACTTGACGACCCTGAAATGGATCGTGCAAGGGGATGGCCAAATCCGCAGCTAAGTCATGCTCCTCTTCGACCTTACCGATTCGGTCGGGCCACAAGTCCTCTACACCTCCGAGGATTACGTCCCTGCCTGCCAGCGCATCTCCGCTGCCGGTCTTATCGCTGAGCGCTGGTGGGTGGACACCAGGGAAACCTACGATGGACACACGATTTACTCCGCAGCGATCCGCCCCTGGTCCCCAGAGTAGTGTGCCATGGTGGAAGGGGCTAGGATCCTCGCTAGGCGCTTTGGCCTCCCTCATCATCGTGCACCCAAGCCCAAGAAAATTCTCGCTGCACGCACCCGATTGCTGACCGTGCTACGACCGGGAAGTCGGGGACTTGGAGGCAAGCTCCTGCTGATGTTGCAGGAGCATTGTGGGATGAACACGATTTACTCAGCCAGGTTCAGAAGTTCTGTACCCCTGGGATATTTCGGGGAATCGAGGTTCAGGTCTTGGGGGGAGTCCAAGCGGTCTGAGCAGCCTCCCCTTGCTCGTAGCCGAAGTAAATGGCGGTTTGCTTGAGCATGAACTTCTGCCCCTCGGGGCTGGCGAGGTCGACGCGGTAAGTGTTGATGAACTTGACCGAGTCTTTGAGCCATTGATCCCAGGCTTCCTGGGAAACTTCCTCGTAGATTCGCTGCCCCAGCTCGTTGCGGTACGGGGGACGCTTGAGGCCCGGGAGGAGCTTCCCGAGCTTGCGGCATTGGACCATCCGGGGTTCTTGTTTGTCGGACATGGGGTTCTCCGGGCGTAGAGTGGAAGGGTTATGATCCAAAGGCGGGGGCTAGGGCAAGGGGAGACTTGACCGGAGGGAAACCGCGGATAAATGACTCAGCAGTCAAGAATGGCGAGGCCACAGGATCCGAGGGCAAAGATCGAGCTGTTGAAAGCCGCGGAGGCTGTGTTCGTGGAGCATGGCCTGGAGCGAGCTAGGGTGGAGGAGATCACGACGCGGGCAGGGCGATCGAAGGGGTCTTTTTACCTTCACTTCTCCAGCAAGGAGGAGGCGTTTCGTCAGATCGTGGAGACGTTGGTGGCAAGGCTTGGGAGCTTCGTCGACGAGCCCCCCCCCCCAGGGCCTGTGGATCTGGAGGTGCTGCTGAGGCGCCAGCTAGAGCGGAGCATAGAGACGTTTGAGTTCCTCTGGATGAACCGCGGGGTGGTTGGGTTGCTGATGTCCGGGGGGGGGAGCGCTGAGTTTGGCTACCTCATCGTGGAGCTAGAGCAGCAATATCGGCAGATGATTGAGCGTTGGCTGCGATGGGGGATGGCCCAGGGCATCTACCGGAACGACATGGATGCGGACTTGATCAGCTTGGCGTTGGCAGGGGCCTACGACAGCCTGGCACGGCGGGTTGTTAAGGAGACGAAGCGACCTGACTTGCGAGGGATGCTCTTGGAGATGGAGCGCTTTGTGGCCCACGCCGTGGGGACACCGGAGTACATCGCTCAATTTGACTCAATGGTCAACAATCTGGAACGAAAGAGAAACTCATGATGGAGACGATCCCTCCTGCTCCGAAGGCCTCTGGCCCCATCAAGCTGCTGATTCTGGCGGGGTCTCTTGGCTTCTTTGCTCTCCTTGGGGTGCGCATCCGGGAGAAAACGCAGCAACAAGCGCAGATCGCTAGGGAACGAGAGGCGACGGTGGCACGGGTCGCTGCGGAAGACCGAGGGCTCCCGAGGGTCGAAGTGGTCCGGGGGGTGAAAGCTACCTGGGAGCCTACAGTGAGCTTGGAGGGGACGCTGATGCCTTGGCACGAGGCGGATTTGGCGTTCAAGGCATCCGGGCGGCTCTCGGCGGTGCGGGTCAAGGTAGGGGATCAGGTCAGGAGTGGTGCAGTCCTGGCCCTGCTGGATGCCTCGGAGGCGGGGGCACAGGTGCGGGCAGCGCAGGCCCAGCTTAAGGCTGCACAGGCCCAGCTCGCACTGGCCCAGGACACCGAGCGGCGCACCACGGAGATGGTGAATGCAGGGGCCGTGGGGGAGGCGACCGGAACGCAGGCCAAGGGGCAGCTCTCCCTGGTAATGGCCCAGGTGGAGGCGGCACAAGCACAGTTGGCGCTGGCCTCCGTCCACGCAGGGAACCATACGCTCATCGCGCCATTCTCAGGGTTGGTGACCCGAGCACCGACGGGGCCAGGGGCCGTGGTGGGAGCGGGCGTACCCCTGATCCACCTGCAGGACAACTCGAAGCTCCGCCTCATGGCTACTGTGGGGGAAGGAGACGCGGGATGGGTGCAGGTGGGGGCTGAGGTGCAGATCGCCCAGGAGGGGCGTGTGGTCACCGGAAAGGTGATCGCGGTGCTCCCCTCGGTGGATCCTTCGACCCGCCGGGTGCCCCTGGAGGCAGAGGTGCCCAACGAAGCCCCTCCCCTGCTGGCGGGCTCCTTTGTGCGGGCTACGATCCGCAGCGGTGCTCCCAGGCCGGTGCTCCGGCTACCGGCGACGGCACGGCGTCCTGGCTCCCAAGATGAGATCGTGATCGTCTCGGGAGGCAAGCTGACTTTGCGCAAAGTCAGCTTCGCGCTGGCTCCCGACGGGGCCTTGCTGGTCCGCTCCGGGCTCGGCGAGGAGGACGACGTGGTGGCTGCTCCCTCGGCCGAGGTCAAGGTAGGGCAGGAGGTCTTGGTGACGGCTCGGGAGGTGGTGCGATGAACCTCTCTGCCATCGCCATTCGCCGCCCCGTCTTTACCGTGATGTGCGCTGTAGCCCTCCTGGTCATGGGGCTCGTAGGGTTGAAGCGACTGGGTACCGATCTCTTCCCCGACGTGTCGTTCCCGGTGGTGGTGGTCAACGTGCCCTACCCCGGGGCCAGCCCTCGCGAGGTGGAAACCTTGGTGGTGCGCCCCCTAGAGGATGCGGTGGTCAGCCTCAACGGGATCGACCGGATCAAGACCTACTCCCGGGAGAGTCTGGGTACGGTCGTGATCCTGTTCAAGCTTGGGGTGAACATCACCGAAGCTGCTGCCGAGGTACGGGATCGAGTAGCTCAGACCCGCTACAAGCTCCCCGCAGATACCAAGGAGCCCAGCCTGAGCCGTCTGGATGTCTCAGCGGCTCCGGTGTTGATCTACACGCTCCGGGGGCAGCGGCCCCTCGCTGAGCTTCGCAAGCTGGCGGACGACGTGCTCAAGCCCCAGCTAGAGCAGGTGGAGGGCGTAGCGGCTGTGCAGATTAAGGGAGGCGCTTCTCGGGAGATTCAGGTGGACTTGGATCGCGCACGTCTGGATGCGCTGGGTATCGACCCGGGAGTCGTGACAGCTCGGCTCCGCGCCGCCAACCTCACCGTACCTGCAGGACGCTTCGACGAGGGTCTTCGAGAGATCAGCGTTCGGACCGTGGGAGAGCTGCCAGACGTGGAGGCGGTTCGGGATATGGTGATCGCCAACGCACGGGATGGCTCTGCGGTGCGACTACGGGACATAGCTTCCGTAGTGGACGGCTTCGAGGAGCTTCGCACCCGCATCCGGGCTAACGGCCAGGATGCAGTGAGCTTTGAGGTGCAGAAGCAGTCGGGGCGTAACTCCGTGGCTGTGGCTGATGCTCTCAAGGCGCGATTGGCCCAGATACAACCCCAGCTCCCTGCTGACGTGAAGCCTGAGCTGATCTTCGATCAATCGGTGTTCATCCGGGAGAACGCCCATGAGGTCGAGGTTGCCATCGTCTTCGGTGGTGCCATGGCCATCCTAGTGATCCTCTTGTTCATGCTTGACCTGCGCTCGACGCTCATCAGCGCCGTGGCCCTCCCCACCAGCGTCATCGGCACCTTCTTCGTGATGTATGCCCTTGGCTACACACTCAACATGATGACCTTGCTGGGGCTCAGCCTCGCCATCGGGTTGCTCATCGACGATGCGGTGGTCGTCCGAGAGAACATCTTCAAGCACCTAGAGCGAGGGGAAGACCCATTCACTGCAGCCCTCGAAGGCACAAAAGAGATCGCTCTGAGTGTGTTGGCCACCACCCTGACCATCGTCGCTGTCTTCGCTCCGGTGGCCTTCATGGAGGGTATCGTCGGCCAGTTCTTCCGCCAGTTCGGCATCACCGTCTCTGCCTCCGTGCTCATCTCTCTTGTGGTCGCCTTTACCCTCGACCCGATGCTCTCATCGCGCTTCTCTAAGACCGTCGAGCACGGGAAGTCTTCCTGGTTCGACCCCCTCAAGCGCCCCTTCGAAACCTTCTTTGCCGCTCTCGACCGCACCTACGCAGCGCTCCTCCACTGGTCCGTTCGTCACAAGCTGGCCGTCGCTGGCTTCGCTTTCAGTAGCCTGGTACTCATGAGTTGGGTTGCTGGCCTCATGGGCTCCGAGTTTGTCAACGCCGAGGATCGGGGCCAGTTCGTCGTCGAGGCAGAGATGCCTGCAGGCACTTCCCTCGATACCACTTCCCGCATATCGCTTCAGGCCGAGGAGGCCTTCCTCAAGAATCCCCACGTTCGCGTGGTCTTCGCCACCATAGGCCCCAACGGTGAAACCAACAAAGTTTCTTGGCGTGTGGTCACCTCCAACAAGAGCAACCGCCCTGGCATCCCTCTCGCCTCCCTCAAGGACAGCGCT
>JANWXX010000550.1 GCA_025057345.1 Polyangiaceae bacterium
GAGCGCTACCGGCCCGTGTTATTTCCGGTGCTCGGCGTAGATCTGGTCACGCCAGGCGAGGAGATCTGCGAACTCCTCAGCTAGGTCTGGGTTGCTCCAGCAGCGGCGGGTGGCGGGACCGATAGGCATGTAGAGGTCAGCCACCGGACGCAAGAACTGGAGGGAAGTTGCCATCAGCAGATCCGCGTAGGAGAACCGCTCTCCCACGAGATGACGTCCGGAGACAAGCGCAGCACGGAGCGCAAGCAGGCCCTCTCGGGCCTGAGCCCGTGCGGTCGCATCGCTCACGCCGGCGAATCCATACTTGCGGGCAAGGAGCGCGGCGACAATGCCGGTCCCGGCGGCAGCTGCTCCCTTGAACCCTTCGGGTACGAAGGCAGGGATGGACTCCCGCTGCCCTTCTGGGTCGGCAAGAACCTTGTGGGTGACAAGAATACGCCCAGCCTCCACCAACCCGTCGCCGATCTGGTTCCATCGCTCGATGGCCTCGTCCTTGCCAGAAGGAAAGAGGGGCTCACCGGAGCCCTTCTGCTCAGCGTGACGAGCGATGGCTAGGGAGCCGAGGATCACCTGGTCGCCGTCGACAAGCAAGGGCACCGACAGCTTGCCGAGGGGGCGGCGAGCGACTATGCGGAGCAGCAACTCTCCGAGAATCGGAACATGCTCGATTCGCTCATGGGGTAGGTGGTGGTGATCGAGGGCCCACCGGGCCCGCTCGGACCAGGGAGAGGAGTGCATCTGGTAGAGCCGCATGAGCCCGGGGATGTCGCCTAGCGGCGGAGGCCGGTCAAGCGGCTCGGTAAGACATTGTGCAGGTACCTTGCATCCGGCAGGGGGGTGGCGCACCCTGGCATCGTGGCCAACGAGTTCGTCTTCACCATGCGCGATTTGCGCAAGGTTGTCCCCCCCAACCGCGAGATCCTGAAGGGGATCTGGCTATCCTTCCTTCCTGGCGCCAAGATCGGCGTCATTGGTTCCAACGGCAGCGGGAAATCTACATTGCTCAAGATTATGGCGGGCGTCGAAAAAGAGTTTTTCGGCGAAGCAGCGCCCGGGAAAAACGTTCGGGTGGGCTACCTCCCCCAGGAGCCGGAGCTGGATCCCTCCACTGACGTCAAGGGCAATGTCGAGAAGGCGGTTGCTGCTACCCTCAACAAGATCCGCCGTTTCGAGGAGATCAGTACCCTGATGGCCTCTGCTGAGGGGGCGGAGAGCGAACGGCTCTTGGAGGAGTTCAGCAGGCTCCAAGGGGAGATCGACGCCGCCAACGGGTGGGATCTGGATCGCCAGCTGGAGATTGCCATGGATGCACTCCGGCTACCCCCACCGGATGCAGATGTGACGAAGCTATCGGGTGGCGAGAAGCGTCGTGTAGCACTGTGCCGCGTGCTCTTGGAGAAGCCTGACCTCTTGCTGCTGGATGAGCCTACCAACCACTTGGATGCAGAGTCGGTCGCTTGGTTGGAGCGCTTCCTTCAGGAGTACCCGGGCACTGTTGTCGCCATTACCCATGACCGCTACTTCCTCGACAACGTAGCCGGGTGGATCTTGGAGCTGGACCGAGGTGAAGGGTACCCCTTCGAGGGGAACTACTCGGCCTGGCTGGAGCAAAAGAAGCAGCGCCTCGCGTTGGAGGAGAAAAAGGAGTCAGCCCGCCAGCGCACCCTCCAGCGAGAGTTGGAGTGGGTGCGGATGGCACCCCGGGCCCGCCAGGCCAAGAGCAAAGCCCGTCTCAAGGCGTACGAGGAACTGTTGGAGCAATCCAAGAGCGAACAAGTACTCCAGGCAGAGCTGGTCATCCCACCCGGACCTCGCCTGGGAAACCTGGTGATCGAGGCCAACAAGATTTCCAAGAGCTACGGAGACAAGCTGCTGTTCGAAGATCTCTCGTTCTCGCTTCCTCCGGGAGGCATCGTAGGTGTCATCGGCCCCAACGGTGCCGGCAAGACTACCCTCTTCCGGATGATCATCGGCCAGGAAACCCCCGATTCCGGCTCCCTGCGCCTAGGGGATACGGTGAAGCTCGCCTATGTGGATCAGACCCGGGATGCCCTCCACCCCAATAAATCGGTCTGGGAAGAGATCTCGGAAGGAAAGGAGAACATAGAGATCGGCAAGCGCACCCTTGCATCACGGGCCTACGTCGCCAGCTTCGGCTTCAAAGGTGCCGATCAGCAGAAGAAGATCGGGAACCTCTCCGGTGGAGAACGAAATCGGGTCCACCTGGCCTGCACCCTCAAGAAAGGCGGCAATGTCCTGCTGCTGGACGAGCCCACCAACGACTTGGACGTGGACACACTCCGGGCTTTGGAGGAAGCGCTCCTCGACTTCGCTGGCTGCGCTGTGGTCATCTCCCACGATCGGTGGTTCCTCGACCGGATCGCTACCCACATCCTCGCCTTCGAAGGAGATTCTCATGTGGAGTGGTTCCAAGGAAATTACCAGGATTACGAAGCTGATAGACTCCGACGCCTCGGAGCAGACGCGGGACAACCTCGCCGGATTCGTTACAAAAAGCTCACCCACAACTGATCGAGCCTCGTGACCCTCCGCCCTGGCTTGCGTTGTCTTACCCTTACGCTCCTAGGGCTCGGTCTTCTCAAACCCCGTGCTGCTTGGGGGCAGCTCCCCCCGCCGGCCTTGGAGCCTCCGCGGCTTCGCTCGGAAGTTCCTGTCCCATACCCGGTAGAAGGTACGGGGGAGCACCAAGTGGTGCTCCAGCTCCGTGTCGGTATCGATGGTCGTGTGGAGGAGGCTC
>JANWXX010000551.1 GCA_025057345.1 Polyangiaceae bacterium
GAAAGAGGACACCGCGGGAGTGTAGCGAGGTCAAGAAGATCCGCGAGGAGTGCGAAGAAAACATGGCCTCGCTACCCCAAACGCAAAGTGCTTTCAGACGACCTTCGAATGGCTCGTCAGTAGGTAGTGATGATCCGGTGGGATTTTGATGGGAACGGCTGTGTGATTCGCGACGTACCAGGATGTAAGCGGAGCGCCGACGCAGAGAGGAGAGATTGCTGCATTTCAAGCTCGCCGGGATGCTCACTGTTCTATCCGAGCATAGGCCTCCACGGGGCTCATGGGGCACTGGTTCGGGACGCTAGCCAGGGAGAACGGGTTGCGCTCATGGAGCATCAGCACAATGAGCGAGGGGATCGCGTTGCATCCCGCTGCTACGACGAGACGCGAGCCCCTATGCATTGTGGTGGGTTCTCTCAGCCGGAGGGGGCTTGGATGCGGTGAACGGTGGACGAATGCGGGCGGGTGACCTCGAAGAAGCATTTCTTTTTGGATGGTAGGCCTAGCAGCTATCCGGGGGGGTATCCCCACGAGACCCGGAGACCTACGGTGAGAATAGTAGGCTGGCTAAGCAGACCGGTCGAGTCTTCCATTGGTTGTCATGAAGTGCGCTTCATCTACGACCCGCGGAACCGGCTCTCCTCCGTCGAGTGCCGCTCCACTTCTGGCGATCTGAAAGCTAATGAAGGTTGGCGGCAGGGGGGCCATTGACTGGCCCCCAGGGGCTGCCCGGATAGTCGTTGAGCGGGGAGATACCCTGGTCAATGTCTACAGCAAGCCCGACGGTACAGTGGTCAAACGGGTCGAGTGCAGGAAGGGGGAGCAGATCTGCTACCGGTGAGCTTCGCCGGGGCGATGGATCCTTCTGGGAAAGGAGGCAAGTACGGGGAAACCCGTGGTAAGCAGAGGCGTCTTGTCACCTGTTGTTCGTGCCTTTGTTACCTTTCTGCTCTGCCTTTTGTTGACGCTCGTTGCCATCCACACGGTATTTCAGGTGGTTTTGCCTCCCGCCCGTCCTCCGGTGATGCCGGACCGGGAAGCGTCGTCACCCCGGCTGGCAAGTCATCTGTTGTTGGTAGTGGTGGATGGTTTGCGTCTTGACGTTGCCCGGGACCGGGAGCGGATGCCGTTCTTCTCCGAAGCCATGATGCAACACCGTTCGGCGGAGTTGTGGGCAGGCCGAGTCTCCATGACGACGAGTGCGATCCTAAGCCTGGGGACGGGGCAGCGAGGGAGCTTTGAGCAGATGGTGAGGAACCTCAATCCGGCGCCACCTCCGTACGACTCGTGGCTGAAGCAGGGGAAAAAGGCGGGGAGGAGGCTTCTGCTGGTGGGGGATCCAGCATGGTACGAGATGTATGGGGACAGTTTTGAGGATCGGAGGTTGGATCCAGAGGGGGTTGCCATCGACGTGGATTTCAACCACCAGACCTTCCGGGATACCCGGGTCATGCGGGATCGGATGCCAGACGTGCTAGTGGCTCACTTTGTCACGCCTGATCACCAGGGCCATGCCTACGGGATCCAGAGCGAACGTTACCGGCGGCACATCCGCGACTTTGATCGGCAACTCCATGAGCTTTTGAGGGAATTTAGCCCCTCTTGGACGGTGGTGGTGCTAGGGGATCACGGTGCGGCGGACAGTGGAACCCATGGCTCGGATGTGGCGATCCAGCGTAGCACGGTGATTTATGCCTATGGCCCTGGGATCTCTCCTCCGGGTCCGTCCCCTGTACCCCGGGTCGACCAAGCGGATCTTGCTGGGACGCTAGCCGTGCTCCTTGGCGTACCGATGCCAGCGCACTCCCGGGGGCATGTGCTGGTTGACTGGCTGGAGCTTTCTCAGGAAATGCGAGTACGTGTCGCGTGCGATGATGCCCGGCGTGCATGGCACTATGGGCGGGCGTTGGGGTTCGCGCTTCCTCAGCCCATGGAAGCGCAGCTTGCTGCCGGCTGCGCTGGCGATGTGGGGGCATCCAGGGCGGTGGTGCAGGCGATAGATCGGGAGCTGGAGCATCGTCAGGGTTTTGCCTCGCCACTGAAGCTCCCGCTGCTGTTGCTCTGTGCGGTGCTTGCTGTGGGGGTGGTCGTCCTGGGGCTTGGTTCTGGGGCCCTGGCGGCTGGCCCCTGGGGGCTAAGCGTTGGAGCACTCTCAGTGCTGCTAAGCTGGGGGGTCGAGCAGCTCGCGGAACCTTGGCCTTTGTGGGTTCGTGTGGCTTGCTTTGCTGTTGGGAACACTCTAGCCCTGGTCCTGTTGTTGCGCCCGTCCCGGGTTAACTCTTGGTTGGAGCATTGGCGGGGCCCTGGTGTGGCGCTGATTCCAGGGTTGCTCGTGATGACCTACACGAGCAACGTACAGCCGGAGGCCTGGGTGGCGCTGGTCGTCGGGACGGCGTTGGTGGTGCTAGAAGGAGGGCTGCACCCTGGCGCGGAGGGGTTCTGGGGCTGGGGCCGTAGTCCGGCACTCGGCTGGGCTCCTGTGTTTGGGGGGGCCTTGCTGCTGACAGCGCTGTTGCCTGCGGGAGTGCGCCAGGTGAGTATCTATCCTGTGGTGCTGCTGGCTCATCGACCCCTGCTGCTGGCGATGTCAGTGACGGCACTGGTTCTCACCTCCCTGGTGCTGGGAATGCGCCATGCTCCGAGACGGCGAGGATGGGTTTGGGTAGGGATGGGGCTTACCGTAGCCTCGTTTCTAGCCCGCTCGCACGTGGGCCCGCTGATAGGTCGTGGGTGTGTGGTGCTCTTCGGCG
>JANWXX010000552.1 GCA_025057345.1 Polyangiaceae bacterium
CCCTGTTCTGTGGGGCCCCGGGCCCCCGGGGGTGCCCCCCACCCCCCCGTGGCGCGACCCCCCCCGGGGGGGCAAGGAGGCGCAGGGGGGGGCAGCGGCGAGAGCGGCGCGGGGGGGG
The DNA here is from genome assembly GCA_025057345.1 of Polyangiaceae bacterium. GTDB lineage: Bacteria > Myxococcota_A > Polyangia > Polyangiales > Polyangiaceae > JANWXX01. The sequence goes on from JANWXX010000552.1 coordinate 119, forward strand.
GAAGCATTGATCCGAAAACCTGGGGGCGAAACAAGACCCGCAAGGATGAGGCGCTTCCAGCAGGGACAGGCCCTCTCCAGGCGGGGGTGGCGATGCGCTACTTGGACGGGCCCACTGGCGTGTCCATGGCAGGCTACGGGGGGCGCACAGACGGCCGCAAGACCCACTGGTCGAACACCCTCAAGGGGACGGCCGGTTTCTACGGGATGCAGACCATCAAGGTGGTGGCGCTGGAGGTGGGCACGCAGCGCATGGCGCTGGTCAAGAGCCCTCAGATGTCCTCTGAGTCCTACCTGACGGACGCCATCGCCCGGCACCTCAAGAAAGATCACAACCTCGACTTCGAGGGCCGTGTTATCACCATGGCAGGGCACAGCCACCACACCACCGCTCGCTACTGGCCCATACCTGATGCTCTGGGCAATGTGGGCGTCGACACCTTCGACGCAGAGGTCGCCGAAACCACCGCCGCCCTCTATGCGGATGCTATCGCAGAAGCCTGGTCGAAGCGCGAGCCGGCGGAGTGGGGCCACGCTTTCCAGGATGATTGGGATCCCAACGATGAAGTGTACCGGGATCGCCGCGTAGAGAACAACCCCACCTACGGTAAGGATCCTCGCCTGGATGTCATCGGCTTCCGCCGGAAGTCGGACGGCAAGCCTCTCGCCACGATGATCCACTTTCCTGTGCATGGCACCGTGTTCGGCAGCGACAATGATATGTTCACCGAGGATGCCCCGGGCTATGTCGAGCACAAGTTCGAGGAGGCCTTCTTTGCTCAGAAGGGTGTGCCCGTCTACGGAATGTTTGCCCAGTCCTCCGGAGGAGACGCCTCCCCTGCCGGGGATAGCCTGGGTCATCCGCCTCTCGCACGCCTAGAGCGCCTCGGAGAAGCCGCTGCTCCCAAGATCCTCGCGGTTTACGATCAGATCCAGTGGACATCCGAAACCGAACTGGCCATCCGGAGCGAACGTATCGAGATGATCCACGAGCGTGTCTACGCCAACAGACCCTGGGGAGAAGAATTCTCCAACGGCGATAAGACGCCTTACACATGGGGTGGCTGGCAGTGCAAGGTTCCAGGTGTCAAAGCCGGCAACAGCATGGAAGGGAAACCTAAGCTTTGTGCGGACATCAAGAAGCTCCTAGAACTCCTTAAGCTTGATGTGCCCCATAACGCAGTCCACGAGGTTTACCTTACGGCGGCTCGCCTTGGAGATCTCTGGATGATCACCATGCCCGGTGAGCCCAACTGGTCCATCGTCAAGTATGCCCGGGAGGCCGCAGCCAAAAAGATCTGGAAAGGTGCCCCACTGAATCTCATGGTACTCGGCTACTCCCAAGATCACCTCCTCTACCTGTCGGCTCCAGATGACTGGTACATGGGCGGTTACGAAGCCGAGATGAGTCTCTGGGGGCCCGGCGGAGGTGTCTTCTTTGTCGATGAGGGGTTCTCGATGATCGACGCCATGATCGCAGGGAACAATGGCCCTCCGCTCCACGAGGATTCTCCCACATTGGCCCCAGTGCCCATTTGGTCGCCACGCCCTCGGGAGAAGTCCATCGCCCCAGGGGTCGTCTCTGTCCAGCCTCCAGCGCAGGTTGCCCGGACGCAGACCGTCCAATTCGCTGCCAACTGCGGAGATCCGGCGCTGGGCTCTCCTCTCGTCGAGGTTCATCGGGAGGACAAAGGTACCTTCGTCCCCATCCCTGCTCGCCACGGTTGGGAAGGGGTCCACTATGACAACAGCCGCTACGAGATGATCTCGGTCTACGACCCAGATCCTCCTCCCACCGGCAACGCCAGCGTGCCTGAGCGTACTCACCTCTGGCGCTTCTACTGGCAAGTCCCGGCAGACTGGCCTGCCGGAACCTACCGGATGCACCTACGATGCAAATCCCTCGGGAGTTCCGGCGATCCTGAGCCCATCCTCGTAGATTCCTCACCCTTCACCGTGGGCCTCGCCGAGGGAACCTCCCTCTCCGCCGAACTCTCCGGCACCAACCTTGCTGTGGCGATGCGAGTACCTGGTGTGGAGCAATCGGAGAGTAGTTCCAAACCTCCAGGCAAAGGGAAGTGGATCAGCGGTGGATACCGCCTCCTTGACCGGGATGTGAAGCATTCTGAGCCCGCCCTCGTTCGTGCTCCACTCACCCTGGAGATCCTCGACGCTCAGAACAACGTGGTTGCTACCCTCCCGGCTCCCTTCGACCCCGTCGTTGGAAAGAATGTCGCACAACTCTCCGGTGCCCCTCCCTCCGGCACATGGTCGATCCGCGCATGGATTAGCAGTGACGCAAGCCCTGCCAAGGTCACCGTGACCATGCCCGCAACGCCGTGAGCACCAAGCAGGAAAGGTACTCCTCCTAACCTTGTCCTGTGGATGGTCCTGGGAGAGGGCCCCTCTTCCTTGTCACCACAAGAAGGCAATGCGTGTCTGTATAGTCCAGAGGGTGTCGGCGTTCTTCGCGAGACGAGGGGCCAGCGCCCTTCCAGCCTGCATGATACCGAACTCGTTGCTCCAGTTCATCCGGTAGCGGTCGTGAGGGCCGGCTCCAGGGAGGTCATCGGAGGGGAGCCACTTGACCTTGACGGCGGCATCCGCCTCCCAGCCAATGCT
>JANWXX010000553.1 GCA_025057345.1 Polyangiaceae bacterium
ATGTCTCGGATGCAGTGTTCCGCCGGATGTGTCGTCGGGTGGGGGCTGAGCTGTGCGTGACCGAGTTTGTCAACGTGGAGGGGTTGCTGCGAGGGTGCCGCAATGCTCGACGCAAGATCCAACTGTCCGCAGAGGATCAGCCTACGGCAATCCAGATCTACGGGGCCGATCCGGTGCGCCTGGCAGAGGCCGCTCGGCTAGCCTCGGAGGCTCGGCCCCTGTTCCTTGACATCAACTGTGGTTGCTGGGTACCCAAGATCGCGAGCCGGGGGGCTGGTGCGGGTTGGCTCCGAAACCCGGAAGCCATGGTAGCGATGGCCAAAATGGTCGTCTCCAGTACAGACCTACCTGTCACCGTCAAGACTCGGATTGGCTGGGGGCCCGAGTCCGAGATGCCCATCATTGACTTGGCGCGCCGTCTGGAAGACGTAGGGGTGGCGGCCTTGACGATTCACTGCCGAACTGCCCAGATGGGGCACTCGGGGGCCGCCGACTGGAGTTGGGCAGCAAGGGCTCGCGAGGTGGTGCAGATTCCGGTCATCGTCAATGGGGATATCAAAACCGCCAGGGATGCGGACCGTGCCCTGGCGCAAACTGGCTGCGCAGGGGTCATGGTAGGGCGAGCAGCTATCGATCATCCCTGGATCTTCCGCGAAGCCCGAGCTCTCCTAGACCGGGGGGTCGAACTCCCTCCCCCCACCCCAGAGGAGCGGCTGAACTTTTGCAGAGAGCACTTGAGGGCCAACGTAGAGGCTCGCGGAGAACCCTTCGGGGTTCGGGTGACCCGCCGGCACCTGTCTGGCTATCTGCGCGGGCTCTCGGGGGCGTCTGCGTTGAGGCGGACGCTATTGTTCTGCGATAGTCTGGAAGGGTGCTTGCGTATCCTGAACGAAGCTGAGGCAAGGATGGCTGCCTGACGGGGGGTTCCGCCGCGGGGAGCTCGGGAAGGAGAAAGAGGTGGGATCTATGAACCCTGTTGTTTGGACGTTTCCAACGCGCATCCTGTTTGGTGAGGGGGCCATCCAGCGGATCGGCCTAGAAGCCCACCGGTTGGGTGGCTCACGGGCGCTGGTCGTGACGGATCCGGGGGTAGTCGCCGTGAGGTTGGTGGATACGGTCATGGCGGCGTTGGAGGAGGCAGGGGTGGTGACCTCGCTGTTTACTGAGGTCAAAGAAAACCCTAGAGAAGCAAGCGTCCATGCAGGGGTTGCGGCGCTGCGTGCCAAACACGCTGACTTGGTGGTGGCGGTAGGAGGAGGGTCCGTCCTGGATGTGGCGAAGCTGATCCGGATGAGGGCCTTGCCGGACGTACACGAACGTCCCTTGCTGGATTACGACGAGGCGATCGGGGGGGAACGCCACATCAGCCCCCGGATGCCGGCGATGATCGCCGTGCCCACCACCGCCGGGACCGGCAGTGAGGTAAGCCGGAGCGCCGTGGTCACCCTGGAGGCAAACCGGCGAAAGACGGTCATCTCCTCGCCCTACCTCCAGCCAAGCGTGGCCATCTTGGATCCGAAGATGACTATCGGGCTTCCCCCCCGTCTCACAGCGACTACCGGCTTCGACGCCCTCTCCCACTGCATCGAGGCTTACTTGGCGCTGGGCGACCACCCCCTCTGCGATGCCATTGCCCTCGGAGGGCTCCGGCTCCTTGCTGAGAGCCTCCAACGAGCGTACCACGCTCCGGCGGACCTCCAGGCCCGAGGGGCAATGCTCAAGGCTGCGATGATGGGGGCAGTGGCCCTGCAGAAGGGGCTAGGAGCCGGTCAGGCCCTTGCTCACCCGCTAGCCAATGATCGAGGAATCCAGCAGGGTCTGGCCAAGGCCCTCTGCCTGCCGGCGGTCGTCTCGTTCAACGCAGTCGCTGTCCCCGAGCGTATCCAGGCCGTCGCTGGCGCGCTCGGGGTCGAGGACTTGGGGGAAGGCTTGCGGAAGCTCCGCCGTGAGCTCGATCTCCCCCACGGGCTCCGGGAAGTCGGGGTGGCCGAGGGGGATCTCGCCGATCTTGCCACCAGGGCCGCCGAGGATGCCAGCATCCGTACCAATCCTCGCCCCTGCGGCCGCGAGGAGTTGCTGGACATGTACCTGTCTTCCCTTTTAATCTGGCATCATCCGGTGTCCCCGGAAGTTCTGGGGGCCCTCTAGGGAAGTTCTCTATACCAGGGCGTATAAATGTTCGTCCCTGGAAAGAGGGCCCGGTCTGTTCAACACCCTCGTGAGGTTCAACCTACGATGAAGCATCTCTCTGGTCCACTATTCATCCCGATGTTGCTTTCGCTCTCTGCTTGTTGCGGTGGAAAGGAGGGGAAAAGTCGCTGGGATGCAAACAACCCCAACAAGCCGATTTCCGCCACGGCTACTGCAAGGCCAACAGAGGCTTCGGCAGCAAAGCCGACTACCCCGCCTCCCACCCTCAAGGACGACAAGAAGGATGACAAGAAGGACGACAAGACAAGTTGCAAGAAGCCCGGCACCGGGGCGATGAACAAAGTGTTTCCCGATGACAACACCGATGGCTTTAAGCGGGTCTTTAAAACCGACAAGGACGATCTAGCGGAGGCCGAGTACACCAAAGGAGGGGACAAGATCACCCTCTCTATCAAGTTTGACCCAGACAAGAAGGGAGAGTACGCCGGGGTTTCGGAGAAGGTTGCAGGCTTCCCTTACAAACCGTTCGGCAAAAACAAATCCAACATCTTCGCTAAGGATTGCTACCTGATGTCCGCTTCCTCTCA
>JANWXX010000554.1 GCA_025057345.1 Polyangiaceae bacterium
GGTGCTGCACCACGACTCCACTCTCGGAGAATCTGCTTCTGGAGGAGGAGGTGCCCCGCCATCACAGCTGCTGCAAGCAGGTGAAAGAGAGGACGAGCCCCTGGGTCCGGGGGCTGAGGGGAAACCTCCTCGGAAGGCCACGACAGATGGATCTCCAGGTGACCACTAGCCTCGACGAGATCCTTGCCGCCGATCGCCCCGAGCAGACCTGCCCCCAACAGGCGGAACGCACCCTCCAACAACCGTGGGAGCAGTTTCCGTTGCACCCTCCTAGGATACACTCCCGTCTCCAGAGCAGCTACTTGAACTTAGTGAAGGCGAGGGAATCTGCTTGGAAATCCGTTCTTGCTCAGAAAGGGGGTCTGAGGGTTGCGCATCCGTCGTTGTTGGGTTCCCCCAGGATGATACCCCCGGTGTAGGACGAGATCCCTTGGAGCCTCGTGGCAAACCTCATCCACTGGGAGGACAAGGGAACCTCCCCGGGTAACTTCTTGCGTAGGGGAGGTGGATTGGGGAGGTCTTCGAGGGGCTTGGTGCCGAGTTGGATGACACCGTCACGAGAGGAGTCGATAATCTCTTGGGCCTTGGCCGCGGAGAACCCAAGGAGCTTCACGAGGCGCTGGAGCACCTCCTTCTCGGAGGCGGACTGCTCACCATCCGCTAGGGTGATGAGAGCAGCATTGCCCAAAAGAAGTTCGCGATCCTCCTGGGTAAGCTCATTCAACGGTACATCGTCGAGAGTGCGAGGGGTCTTGGCCCAGCTCAGAATCTCTGCTTCTTCCTCATCAGAGGCACCGAAGCCTGCGATCAAGCCCTCCAACACACTCGATTCGGCCCCCTCCACCTTGCCGTCCGCCCACATCACTGCGACCAGCGACTTCAAAACCCTCATCTCAGCCGGTGTCATAGCGCCCACCATAGCCCAACCATCCCCTGCATCCCAGAGTCTTCCAGAGCTTCCTGTTCAGGCTGCACACTCGCCGGCCTTGGTTTCGACGACAAAGCCGTGCTGGGCGTCGAAATCGAGGAACTCGTCATCCTTGGCGTCCGCAGGTTCGATACTGGTGTGAGTAGCAAGAAGTGCCTTGAGCCGGTCTGCCGGGAGCCTCCGAAGATAGGCCGCGAAGGTCTCCTCACCCTGGCGCTCGACGGCGAAGTGTTCCACCAGGAGCAACACAGCAGAAGGCACCCGTTTCGCTGGGATTTTCACTACCTGTTCTCCAAAAACGGCGCCGTTGCCATCTACCCTGCCGCCCAGGTGAAGTTGGTAGACGGGCATCGCTTTGCCACCAATCTTCCGAGCAGCACCGTGGAAGCCCAGATCCGCGATGTGGTGCCGACCACAAGAGTGAGGGCAACCACTGATCTTGATGGTGGCATCCCGAGCCAGCTCCACCGCCTGCGCCAGCGCCCCTCCTGCGGCCAGAGCACCCTCCAGAGCATTGGAGATCGCCCGCCCCAACCCTCGGGAGGTGGTCACCGCCAGGTTGCAGGAGTCGGCACCCGGGCAAGAGGTGATATCCCGTAGGGTACCCGCACCGTCTGCTGCCAGACCCGCTGCCACCAGGGCTGCATGGAGCGCCTTGAGATCGCCGACAGGGACAAAGCGCAGCAGTAGGTTTTGGTCCGAGCTGGTCCAGACAGCTCCATTGGCAAAGCGCTCGGAAGCGTCAGCGACAGCTCGTAGCTGCACGGAGGTGATATCACCCAGTGGTAGCCGGATGTAGACAGCAAAGTAGCCCGGCTGAAGCTGAGCCCGTGCGTTGCTGGCGCGCCAGGTGAGGTACCCGGGGGCGGCCTCGGCGGGGGTTGCGCGGTCCGCAGGGGGCGGCGGCGGCTCGGGGGTTGCTTGGAAAACCGGAGGTGCATCGCCCCGGGCCCGGATGGTCACCCGCAGTTCTTCGACAGCAGTCCGGAGGCCATCAATGCCAAGATCACGGAGCACGTACTTGAGGCGAGCGCGGTGCTTGTTGCTCCGGTTGCCCCGCGCATCGAAGAGCAACAAGATGGCCTCGGCGACTTCCAGAAGTTCTGCTTCCGGTAGAAACTCGTAGAGAAGTGCTGCGTTCTGAGGCGAAGTGGAGAGGCCGCCACCCACCAGCACTCGGAAGCCTCGGGCTCCGTCCCGCTTAGCGGCGATCAACCCAATGTCGTGGATAGCCGCTTGGGCACAGTCTCGGGGCGAGCAGGACAGAGCAATCTTGAACTTTCGCGGAAGATCAGAGGATTTCGGGTGCCTCAAGAAGAAGCGGACTAGGGTTTCTCCGTGGGGCCGCACATCGAAGATCTGGTGAGGGTCGACGCCAGAGAGCTCGGACATGGTGACATTGCGGACCGAGTTGCCACAGGCCTCGCGGGTCGTGATCCCGACCTCCTCCAAAGCCCGAAGGAGTGCGGGGACCTCGGCGAGTTGAACGAAATGAAACTGGAAGTTCTGCCGAGTGGTCAGGTGGGCCAACCCGTGGGCGTGGCGTTCGGCAACATCGGCAATGACCCGGGCCTGGGGGGCCGTCAGGTAGCCTAGAGGGATCTTGATGCGGATCATCTGGACCTCGTCCTGGCGCTGGCCGTATGTGCCTCGGAGCAGGCGGAACTTCCGCCAGGCATCCGGACTCAGCTCCCCACGCTCGAAACGCGCCAGCATCTCGATGAATTCGTCGACCTCCGCGGCGAGGGAGAAGCGGGGAAGAAAGAGGGGTTGGTGGAGGGGCGCATTCATGGGTTGGCTCCGGT
>JANWXX010000555.1 GCA_025057345.1 Polyangiaceae bacterium
CTCCGCAGTGGAGGCGACCCCCACCAGCCAGACGGCCACCGCCGTCAGCGATGCGGTGACCCCCTCAGTCATCAGCGCAGGAGTGTAGAGCACGGTGGCCGGATCCAGCGCCGCCAGCAGCCCCGCCGCCAGCCCTGCTCGGCGCCCGGCGAAACGGCGGACCATCGCCTGCACCGCTGCCACCCCGGCCACCCCGAGGGCCCAGTTGAGAAGCGCCCCGGCCGCAGCTTGGGGACCCGTGACCCGGTACACCAGCGACAGCAGGAACGGGTATCCCACCGGATAGTGTGCTGCAGGGGTCACCACACCATCGGGCCACGGCCAGGTATAGCCCGCCCCTTCCGCCAGCCTGCTCGCAAGCCGGTGGTAGTAGAGGCCATCAGCCACCGGCACCGCCTCCTGGACCACCCAGAGTAGCACCGCCCCTCGGACCAGCGCTGCCACCGCGGCCACCACCAGCCCCTCCTGCAGCGCACGCTTGTCCTCGGTTTCCACGGCGCTCCTTTATCACGCGCTGACGCTTTCAGAGGCCGCCCCGACACGTCGGGATGACCTCCCGAAGCGTCGGGATGACCTCCCAAAGCGTCAGGATGACCTCCCGAAGCGCCGGAACGAAGCACGGAAGCGTCCGAATCAACTTCGGAAGCGTCAGGACGATGCTCCGAGGCGTCGGATGGTCTTCAGAGACGTCAGGACAGCCTTGGGGAACGCCGACCTAGCTCTGTGCTGCAGCGGAAGGAGGGTCCGTGCTGGTATCAAAGTGAGCTTCCCCCTCGAAGAGCTGACCACGGGCTTCCCGGCAGCGGGCGCGCCAGGCAAGGAAGGCAGGAAGGAGCAAGACAGCAGCAACGACGCAGGTAACCTCCCCTACAGCGGCTGCGAGGCCGAAGCTGACGATACCCTTGTTAATGGACCGGAGGAGCGCAAGATAGCCGATGGTCGTGGTGAGGGAGCAGAGAATGACGGCGCCCCCGGTTTCGACAACGACGCGGTAGAGGTTCCGGTCGCCCTCGATGCGGTAGCGCTGCATCAGGTTGTGGGCGTACTCGGCCCCGATGCCGATGGTGATAGGTAGGGCGACGAAGTTGAGGAAGTTGAGTTTGATCCCTCGGTACTGGAGGAAGGCAACCAGGGAAGCCACACCGACCAACCAAGGGACGAAGACGCCAAGAGCATGACGCTGGCCCCGGAAGGCCACGACGATCACCAGGATGCTTCCGAGGGCAGCTACCAGGATCGCCTTGGGAGCATCCTCCCCAATGGTGCGAATCATGTCGGCAAAGATCACCGCCTGCCCCGACCCCTTGATGACCTCTCCGGTGGGGAGAGTCGTTGAGCGGAAACTATCAGCCCAGCGTATCAGGTAGTGGGCATCCCAGACACTGAAGCCTTTGGCCGGGGAGATGTAGACGATGCGCCCCAAGGTGCCGTCCTTCTCCATGAAGGGGCGGGTGACTTGCTCGGGGAGATCCTGGAGGGTCAGAGCACGCACGGGCTCTGTGGGCAGGTGGGGCGCCAGCTCGGCCCAATCCTGGTCGGAGAGGAAGCCGCGCTTGCGGGCTCGATGAATACGATCGAGCATCTCCTGAATCAGCGGAAGCTTCTCCTCTTGGCGCGAGGGAAGCAGAGAGAAGATCGTCACCACCCGGTCGAAGGGAACCTTATCCGGCGGTGCAGCAGCGCGGCGACGATAGAGTTCGGCTTCCAGCAGCGGCACCTGGTCGAGCCGGTCGGTCATGATGGCGATGCCATCCTGGCCGATCTGGCCCACCACCCGGTCGACCTTCTTGGAAAGCTCTCCTGCTGCGGTCTGATCCCGACGCTCGTTGCGGATGTTGGCCATGTCGTACTCCATCGGGTCTGTGCTGAAGTACCGGATCGCCATCCCCAACGAGATCACCGAGAGCACAGCACCGAGGGCGGTGATGATTCGCGGATTGGCCATCGCTAGCCGGGCGAAGAGCACCCCGTAGTAACCCCGAGATTCCTCCCGTCTGCCCTCGCGGAAGGCAGGCCAGATTCGCTCAGTGGCCGCCAACAGCGCTGGTGCAAAGAGATAAGCGCAGACCCAACAGAGGATCATCCCGTAGCTACCGATGATGCCGAAGTGCTTGAAGCCCCGGAAGTCGGTGAACATCAAGGAGCCATAAGCCAGCATCGCCGTAGCTGCGGAGGCAAGGGTGGGAACCCACGAGTCCCGATGGGCCACTTGGATGGCCTCCTCGACACCGGAGCCCGACCTCCTCGCTTCCAGGTAGCGGGCCATGTACATGATGCCGTAGTTGATCCCGTTGCCTGCGATAATGCTCACCAGGAACCCGGTGGAGCTGTTCAGATAGCCGATGGTCAGCCGGGTCAGGCCGAAGGTCCAGAGAAGCCCTACCAGGAGTGAGCCGGCCATCACCAGCACCGTGCGTACCCTCCAGAAGAATAGGAGGACGCTCCCTAGCACCCCGAGAACGCCTAGCCCGCCCACGTGCGCCAGGTCGTGAACAATGGCGTTGTACTCCTCCGCACTGGTAATGAGCCCTCCCGTGTAGTGAACCTCCATGGTGGGATCGAATCGCTTGGGGTTCACCTCTGCCACCACCGCCTCGATCTTCTTGCGGAACTCGGCAGTCTTCACCGAACCCGTTACCGGCGTCTTGACCAACACGGCTGCATAGGTTCCGTCGGCATTCTCGTAGTATCCCCGGGGGTGGGCGTTATCCCTTTTGCCGG
>JANWXX010000556.1 GCA_025057345.1 Polyangiaceae bacterium
GGAGGCGATGACCTCCCTCCATGAGACGCTGCTGTGGCTCTGCTCGATCCCGTCCCCTATCGGCGAGGAGAAGGCCCTCTGTGACGCAGTGGCTACCCGCGTTGGCAGAGCCGCTCTGGCCGCTCCAGTGCGACGCTATGGCGACTCCCTCGTCGTTCCGGTCACTCGGAAGACCGGCGGACCCACCCTCGCCCTCGCAGGGCACCTAGACGTGGTGCGCACGGTCCATGATGCTCCCCCACGGATTGAGGGAGATCGGCTCTACGGCCCTGGTGCGGCAGATATGAAGTCGGGTCTGGCGCTGATGCTCCACCTGCTGGAAGCCTGTGACTTGACCCGGCTCCAGGTGGATCTAACCCTAGTGTTCTACGCACGGGAGGAGGGTCCCTTCCTCGAAAACGAGCTAGGTCTGGTGCTCGACCTGGACCCGGAGCTTCGCGCCCACGACTTCGCTGTGTGCCTGGAGCCCTCGGACAACCGGCTCCAGCTCGGCTGCAACGGATCCCTCCATGCCCGGGTGACCTTCCAAGGGCGTACGGCCCACAGCTCCCGCCCCTGGCAGGGGGAGAACGCTATCCACAAGGCAGCCCCGCTACTGGCGGCGCTGGCTCGGCGGGAGCCGGTAGAGTACCGGGACGGAGACTTGGTGTACCGCTCGGTCACAAGCGCCACCCTGGCCCACGGTGGGCGTGGCCGGAATGTGATCCCCGACACCTTCGAGCTGAACCTCAACCACCGCTTTACCCCGAACACCCCCCTGGCTCGCGCCCGGGAGGATGTGCTGGCCCTCGTTGGCAGCAGCGGGAAGGTAGAGTTCACCGACGAGAGCCCGTCGGCGCCGACCTTCCGGGATCACCCGGAAACCCGGCGGCTGATGGAAGCCGGGGTGGCTGCCGTTGAGCCCAAGCAGGCATGGACCGACGTGGCCCGCTTCGCTCAGCTTGGTGTCCCTGCGGTCAACTTCGGCCCCGGCGTCAATGCGCAGGCCCACCAGCGCAACGAGTGGACCTCCCTGCCGCTGCTGGACGAAGGGTTCTCGATCCTCCAGCGGTGGCTGTTCATGGGGCGATGACCAGGAGGGTGCCAAGCCCCATGCCCTTGCCCGGACCCGAGCCCTGCCAGCCCGGCGGCGTGGGCGGGTCCGTCCAGTCATAGAGGAAGCGCCCGTCCTCCGGCGAGACATTGATGCATCCGGCGCTCTTGGGCATCCCGAAATCCTCGTGCCAGTAAGCCGTGTGGATGGCAAACGGAGGGCGGAAGTAGAGGGTGTGAGGGACGTCCGCGATCCAGAACTTCTTGGGATCGTCGTCCTCCGGGGACATCACTGCTGCCCGGGTCTTCCAGGTGACCCGGTAGACCCCCAGCGGCGTCGCCGAGCGCTTGACTAGCGCCGCGTTGGATTCGGATGCAGCCCCGTACCCCCCTGCCCCCGGTGACACCAGCGTAGTGAACACGGGCCGCTCCCCTACATAGGCCGTCAGCGTCCCTGCCCGGATATGCACGTCGATCCACCGCTGCCCTGCCTCCATGCTAGCGGGCATTTTGTCCTTTTCCCGCGCCGAGGCCACCACTACTTGATCCTCCCGGGCAAGGATCCCCTCTTCTTGGGTCACCAGATACACCTTCCCTCCTTGCTCCACCCGCTCCCCAGTCAGCGGGATCGCTGTCCTTGGTGGCCAGCGTTCCTCCGTAGCCACGACCCCATCGGCTTCCTTCCGGTACTTTTGCACCGGATCGTGGCGGGACCAGGCCAGCGGTAGCTTGGCGTCACCCTCCAGCTTCACCCCCCGGAAGGTCGATACACGGAAAGGCTTCATCCGGTCCGCGGGTACCACAGTCATGTCCGGTGACAGCAGCCAGACCCGCCCCTGAGCCTGAAAAGCCGCGTGGAACGCCAACATCGACCCGTGGGGAATCCACTTGCGCACCAGCTCCCTCGGAGCTCCCACTGGAGCCCCCTCCTTCCACCCTTCCGGAACCTCATCCGTAGCCTGGATCCCCTCGGTCATGGCCAGCTCCTCATGCCCGGACAGAAAACGACTCAAGGGTGGGGGCTCTTTGCGCTTCTCCGGCGGCCCCTCCACCTTCTGCTGCTCCTCCGGCGTGGGGATCCGGTTGTACATCGGCGCCCCCTTGCTGAAGGCATAGCGGTAGGGGAGTACCTCCTCATTCCGGGGAGCCGCCTCTGCCAGCGCCAGGAAACGGGGCGAGCGTAGATCTAGGGTCGTGGTTCGGTCCAGGCAGACGTACCCGGTCGGAACCAGCCCATACCAGCCTCCCGGGCACCCCACCCCCTGCACCGGTTCGGGGCTGGCCAGCGGAGCCGCCGTTCCCTCCCGGAGATAGCCGATCTGACGCCCCTGCTTGCTGGGCCGGTCGAAGATCCAGGCGGTCCGCTGTACGCTCCCGATCTGTAGCTCTGCCCTCGCCGCCGGGGCAAATGCGGACACCACCGAGGCGCTTCCGGAGGGGGTCGTTCCAGACTCCTCCGCCATCCCTGGGAGCGAGGGGAGGGTCTCTTCGGAACCCCTGTCCGCCTCGCCCTCCGCGGGCCTCTCGGTGGATCCCATCGGGAGAGGTGGGGCAGGGGAGGCCCCCCTCACTCCGCAGGAGGCCAGCACCACCCCGACCACCAGCCACCCCGTCCAGGAAACTGCGTGACCCATGGGCCCCCGAGTCTAGTCCCCTCCCTACCTATCGCTACCC
>JANWXX010000557.1 GCA_025057345.1 Polyangiaceae bacterium
GAGGAGGAGGGAAGCCGGGCGGTGGAAACAGCGGGGCGAATGGGGTGGCAGGGGCTGCGGGGGGCATCGTCGCAGGGGCTGCTGGCACGGGCAATCCAGGGGCTGGAGGTTCCGCCGGAACGGCAGGCACTGCAGGGATCGCAGGGGCCGCAGGGACCGGTGCTACCGGAGGAGAAGCCGGGAGCAGCGGGGCTGCGGGTGCATCCGGGGGGGCCGCGGGTACATCCGGAAGCTCCGGAGGAGGAACCGCAGGGATAAGCGGCGCCGCAGGGGCAGGTGGGGTGGTGGACCCGGTGGTAGGGTTGAAGATCTCTCCAGAAAATCCCGTCCTAGAGGTGGTCAATGGGGTGATCCCGGGGCCTATCAACTTCCAGGCTAAGGAGATCAAGCAGAGCGGTGCAGAAACCTTGATCTCCGGGGGAAGCTGGGAGTTCGACCAAGTGGAGATCGCCACCATTGGTGCTTCTTCCGGCTCTCTGGTGGCAACGGGGCTCTACGGAGGCAAAGGGGTCGTCTCCTTCAGCTACGGCAACGATACCGTCTCTACGGGGGTTACCGTCAAGCTCACCTACACAAGTGATCCGCAAGGGCAGCCGCCCGAGATCAAAGAGGCCTTCCAGAGCCCCTCTGGTGAAGACCCGAGCTTGAAGATTCTCTATCCTTACGACAAGACGGTTTTCCCGCGGGGGCTGCTAGGACCGGAGCTTCAATGGGAGGGCGGGGGCCCAGGAGATATCTATCGCCTAGACATCCAGAGCGACACCTTCGCCTACGAGTCCTGGTTCGCCGCTGCCCCGCCTTCCCGGTACATGTTCCCGACGGCGCCAGTAGATATCTGGAAGAAGCTGACCACCTCCGTCAGTGGATACATTCAGGTGAGCCTCCAGCGCTGGGACGGCATCCAAGCTTACAAGGCTAAGACCCAAACTTGGCGGATCGCCTCTGCCAACCTCGCCGGCACCATTTATTATACGGCACTGGATCCCAACAAAGGAGACGTGCTTCGCTTGAACCCTGGTGCCGATGCACCCGAGAGCTTCCTCCAGACCGGTGGCCGGTGCATCGCCTGCCATACCGTTTCCAGCAACGGGAAGCGGTTGATCGCCGGGTTTGACGGGGGCTGGAGCCCTTGGGGGGTGTTCGACACTTCCAGTGGGGCTAACCTCTATGACAGCTCGAAGGGATCGGGCTTCCAGGCAATCTCCCCCGAGGGGGACTATGTGCTTTGGGGTCAGAGCGGTGGGGGGCCTCTGTACCTGAGTTCCGCCACTGATAGTACGGTTCTCTCTGTGCTGGCGACGGAGACGGGTGTACCCGTTCATCCGGCCTGGTCCAATGATGGCAATCGCATTGCTTTCGCCAATCGGACCAATGGAAACTGGCTCGATTTTACTCAGTCTTCTCTCTGGGTAGCCAGCGTGACGACCAGCCCCCCCCAGTTCAACGACCTCCAGATGGTTGTGGAAAGTACGCCGGATCGACCTACGGTCACGTTCCCCTCGTATACTCCCGACTCCAAATGGATTGCTTTCATGCGTGCTACCGAAGCCAGAACCCAGAACGCCCTCGGAGAGCTCTGGCTGACCGATGGCAACGGGACGACCCTTCCCCTTGACGCCCTCAACGGCGCCGGATACCTCGAAGGCACGGATGCGAATCGGAGTTTTGAACCAAGCTTTCTTCCCTTGGCAGCGGGTGGCTATTTTTGGGTCGTATTCTCCTCTACCCGTGCCTACGGAAATTATGCGAGCACTGGAACGAGGCTCCAGCTTTGGGTAGCAGCCATTGAACAAAACCCGAAGCCTGGGCAGGATCCAAGCCATCCGGCTTTCCGTCTCCCCGGACAGCAGCTAGGCATTGCCAACATGCGGGGCCAGTGGGCTCGAGCGGTGTGTAAGCCTAAAGGAGCTTCCTGCGAAGCGGGCTTTGACTGCTGTGAGGGTTTCTGCCTGAAGAACAGCGAGGGACAGGCAGTATGTTCAGATAAGCCCTTGGGCTGTGTTACCCTAGGGAATGCTTGTCAAGGCAACGCAGACTGCTGTGGTGAGGATTTGACCTGCATCAACGGGTTCTGCTCCGCCGGCAAGCCTTGAGCTATCGCCCTCAGCGCGGCACGGGGAAGTGCAGGTAGGTCTGGTCCTTGAGACCACGCTCATACTCTTGGAGGAGCCGGATCCCCTCGGTGGGCTTGAGCTTATCCTGCTTGATAGCGGTATCGACTTGGCTCCTCAGCTTCATGTTCAGTTCGCGCTCGTCATACTGGGTCATCCGGAGCACGTCCCCGATGGTGTTCCCCTCGATAGTTTTTTCTAGGTAGTATCCGCATTCCTCGTCCTCATCGAGAAAGACATGGACCTCGTTGACACGACCGAAAAGGTTGTGAAGGTCACCCATGATGTCCTGATAGGCTCCCGTGAGGAAGATACCTAGGTAATAGGGCTTGCCGTCATCGATGGCATGAAGCGGGATAGTTTCCCGCACGTCGTTGTCTTTATCGATAAACTTGGATACCTTCCCATCGGAATCGCAGGTGATATCGACCAACGTGCTCTGGAGGGTGGGACGTTCGTTGAGTCGATGAATGGGAACAATGGGGAACAATGCCCCAAAGGCCCAATGATCTAGCAGCGATTGGAAGACGGAGAAGTTGCAGATATGCTGGTCGGCAAGTTGGTGGTCCAATTGCTGGAGGTCGTCAGGGATCT
>JANWXX010000558.1 GCA_025057345.1 Polyangiaceae bacterium
GGTCAACGTCCAATCTGCCGTCTGCCGCGCCGGCGACGATGGCCGCGCTGTCAATCTCTTCACCTTTACCTGCTGTGACCTTGGAGAACTCAAGGGTATCCTCACTGCACTCCGCAAAGTGAACGGCGTCCTCTACGTCGAACGTGTCTGATCTGCCCCCTCGGTACTTCCTCCTTACCTTCCTCTCCGGAGCCTGCGTACCTCTCTCCCCTCTCCCCTCTGAACCACCTGATCACACTGCCTCTACGCTCTCCTCCTCCCCAACCCCATCCCCAACCCCACCCACGTTCCCCTCTCCCCTTCCCTGTACCTCAGCCTCCCCCTCTATCTCGTCTGTCCCCCTCCCTTCCTCTCCCATACTCACCTCAGCACAGGCAGCAGAGTATCTCGGCTCCTCTCCCAAAGACATCCTTCATTGTCACAAAGAACATGCAGAGGACGACACCCGAGTACAATGCTTGATCAACCAACGCTACACAGGAAAGCTCCGAGAGGAGGCCCTGAAGTTCCATAGGGAAACCGGAGGGGTGATTGGGCTGGAGAAGGCTGGTACGCTCGACGGTGGCTATCGAGGGCAGATTTCCATCGTTCCCGAACTCCCTGAGGGCAGGTACCAGAAGCACCTAGATTGGGTAGTGGGGGGGCTTGCTGCCATCGACGGATTCTTCCAATGGCTGGGGGAGCCTAAGTCCTACCGATGGAAACCGCTCGGACTCCGTTTTTATCGTTCCATAGGCAAACGAACTCCAGCAGCCTATGCCCAAGACTGGCAGGTATCCTACAACGTGGAAGGAGGGATCAACTCCTCAGCGGATGCCGTTCGAGAAACCCTATTCCACGAGATCTTTCACCTGAACGATGAGGAACATAGAAACTGGTCCAAACGGGCACTAGAGGCTATCTTCCGGCGGATCGTAGCCCGCTGTGGCGCTAGGACACCGTGCCTGACCCCCTATGCACCCGGGACAACGATGGTGAGGGGCGGCACCTACTACGCCTTCCAGCCAGGGAATGGGGTGGGCGAGTACGCAGCAGAGCTAGCTCTACGCTACTATGTGGAGCACCACCAGGTCCAGCGAGGCGAGCCGATCACCAGACCCTTCAAGTGTGGCCCGGAGGAGAACCGGCTGGCCTGGGGGCTGCTGGTGGACGAGTTCTTCGGCGTGGATCGGATCCCCGGCTGCTTGCGGTAGGGGGCGTCACTTGTTGAACCGGAAGACGCGGGTGTTGGTGATCACGTCCAGCTGCCCCTCCGCACTCAAGGCCATGGAACAGGCCGATGGAGAGGAGGGGAGGAAGGAGTACGTCCAGCGAGACTTTCCGTTCTTGTCCAGGGAGATGATCTCTGCCTGGGTGCAGAGGTAGACATTTCTATCCAAGTCCAGAAGCGGCGGCGCGAGGGGCTGGGTTGCCAGGTTGGTGGTCCACTGGATCTTGAGCTGTGGGCTGGTGACCATCAGGGTCGGATCCTGGCCGCCGAAGAGGAGGTAGACTGTACCGTCGGAGGCCAGGGCGGGAGCCAGGGCGACCTTGCTGTTGCTTGTGTCGAAGCCTGCAGAGTACTAGCCCGGCTTGTCCAGATGGAAGAAGCGTACCGAGGAGCCGCAGGCGGTGTAGATCATCCCGCTGGAGGCCACGGCCGCGTGGCACGGTGCGGAAGTGGCCGCCAAGCTCACGGGCCGCTCCCATATCAGTTCCCCCCAGATCGAGCGCGCACAGGTTGCAACTCTGGTCTCTAAAAGGCTGCAATTTCTCGGAGCGTAGATACGGCCTCTCCCCGCGTCGAGGGCCATGGTCCCTCGGCACCCTACCGGCTCCTTGAAAAGCGGCTTGGATATGGAGGGGAGAGTGCTCAAGGGAACCCCCCAGAACGATCCATCCTGGCAGGCAAAGAAGGCGCTCTGCTCTCTGACGACGACGGTCGTGGTTATGGTCTCTCCCAAGAACTTCAGGGATCCAGTGTAGACCCACTTGCTCACCTCTACGCGGTCCAAGAAGTCTATGTTGTCAGTACAGGTCGCCCCCGCGAGGTCACTGCCTTCACAGGCCTCGTGTTCATCATGAACGCCATTCCCACAGTAAGCGCAGGCGGAGAGGTCGGTGCAATCCAGAGTACACACCGGTTTGCCGCCAAAGCCTTCCTCCAGGAAGCCTGCGCAGTTGGTCAGGATGTCCCCATCGGATGTCTCTCCTGGATCGACCTCTCCATTGCCACAGAAGGAATGCCCTACAGGTCAACGCAAGGAGGGGCTACCCGCCCCTGGAGGGCCAAAGCCCAAGCAGCGCACGTACTCAGTACCCCCCTAGGCCCACCTGCGGCGCTCGGCGAGGTAAGAAGCGCAGCCCCGGATACCCTTGGCTTGGAGGTGGTGGGTCTGAGCTATCAGCCGCTGAGGAACGCCTTCCTTGAGAGCGCAGAGCAGCAGGGTTACTTGAGGGGGACGACCTGGACGCCGCGATCTTGGAGGGAGGCGATGACCTTGTCGCCGGCAATGCGGACCTCGGAGGCCCAGGAGCGCAGCGAACCGCGGTTGGTCAGCTTCTCCTCGCCCTGGGTGTTGGGATCTAGGGTGAAGATCGTATTCTCGTTGCTCCAGCTCATCAGCACGGCGCTGTCGCCGCTGGTACCGATCAGGCTGTAGCTCCCATAGTACCAGGACTTCCCCGTCTCCAGGAGCAGCTCGCTGGGCTTGAACTT
>JANWXX010000559.1 GCA_025057345.1 Polyangiaceae bacterium
ACGGTTTCCTCCGTTTCGGAACTCCTGGCCAGCCCCCCCCAACCTCGCCCTTCTCGCCGGTAACAGCACCGTGCTCACTCTCCGCTCTCCCCTCCTTCCCGTCAGCCTCACCCGCGCAGATCGGGCTCGCCTGCTCCTCTCCCGAGCGCTGGGCCCCTCGCGGATCATCACCGAAGCAGACCGGTGCGAGCCCTTCTCCCGGGATGAGTCGGAGGCCCAAGGACAAACACCAGCAGCGGTTGTACTCGCGGAAAGTGCGGAGGATATCTTGGCCACTTTCCGGGTCGCTAGCGAAACCGAAGTGCCGGTAGTACCCCGCTCCGGAGGCTCTGGGAAAACCGGAGGTGCCGTGCCCCTCAATGGGGGGATCGTGCTGGTCACCCGAGGCATGGACTCCATCAAAGACATCGACCGGAACGACCTCCTGGCGGTGGTAGAGCCAGGGGTAATCCTCGGAGATCTCCACGCCGCCGTGGAGCGCGAGGGGCTCTTCTACCCACCGGACCCAAACTCTGCAGCCTATTGCTGCCTTGGGGGCAACGTAGCTGAGAATGCAGGAGGCCCCCGGGCCTTCAAGTACGGCGTCACACGGGAGTATGTGCTCGGGCTGGAAACCTGCCTGATCTCCGGCGAGAGGCTCCAGGTGGGGAGGCGCACGGTGAAGGGAGTAACCGGCTACGACCTGACCGCACTGCTGGTGGGTAGCGAGGGAACCCTCGGGGTCTTCTCCGAGCTCACGCTCAAGCTGATCCCGCTACCTGAGCGCGTCATCACCTTGATGGCGACCTTCTCCACCGCACGGCGGGCCGCAGAGGCAGTACAGAGTATGATAGCAGCCAGAGTAATCCCTCGTTGTATAGAATTTCTGGATGCAGTCACAACGGAGGCCGTGCGAACGAGAGGGGTGATGGTCGAAGAGGGAGCTGGTGCGCTGTTGCTCCTAGAAGTGGATGGGGACGAAAGCGCCTGCGAGGCGAGCGCTCAGCGGGTGGGGAACGCTTGCGACGATGCGGGAGCGTTGGCAGTAAGGGTGGCCCAATCAACGGCGCAGCGAGATCGGCTCTGGGAGGCTCGACGAGAGATGTCTCCAGCCATCCGGAAGATGGCTCGACACAAACTGTCGGAGGATGTAGTGGTCCCTCGATCCAAGCTATCTACACTCCTGGACGATGTGGAGCGGATCGGCCAAGCGCAGCAAGTGAGAATGCTAAGCTATGGACATGCAGGCGACGGGAACCTGCACGTCAACTTTCTCTGGGATGAAGATGATGAGATCCCTCGGGTGGAGAAAGCCGTCGGAGAACTGTTCCGGTCGGTCGTGTCCTTGGGCGGGACACTCTCTGGCGAGCATGGTATCGGAGTTCTGAAGGCACCTTACCTCCACCTGGAACAGAGCGACGCACTGATAGCGGCACAACGACGGATCAAGGCAGCGCTCGACCCCCAAGGCTTGCTCAACCCGGGAAAGATCTTCTGGCCCTCCACCCATCGAGCTTGCTAAAGCCGCAATGCGGCCGCCGGCGAACCTCAGCCGAAGGCAAGCTGGCGGAGCACGTAGGGCAGGATACCTCCGTGCTCGATGTATCGGATCTCCTGGGGGGTATCGACGCGAACCACCACGTAGAAGGAGCGAGTGGAACCATCCGGCCGCGTAGCCACCACCTGGACTTCGCGACCTCCGGCAAAGTTGCTGGAGAGCGCCCGAGCAAGACCCTGGATATCGAAGACCTCCTCCCCTGTAAGGCCGAGAGAGTCAACGCTTTCTCCAGGCCGGAACTGGAGAGGGATGACACCCATCCCGACTAGATTGGAGCGATGAATGCGCTCGAAGCTCTCCGCAAGGACTGCCTTGACGCCTTGGAGCATCGGTCCCTTGGCCGCCCAGTCACGGGATGATCCCGAGCCATATTCCTTGCCGGCAAGGATGAGGGTGGGGA
The DNA here is from genome assembly GCA_025057345.1 of Polyangiaceae bacterium. GTDB lineage: Bacteria > Myxococcota_A > Polyangia > Polyangiales > Polyangiaceae > JANWXX01. Next base: position 1,938 of record JANWXX010000559.1, read on the forward strand.
CACCGGCAGCCTGGTACTTCTCGGCAGCATCAAAAATCGGGATCGCTTCGGTACCCCCGGGGAGCAGGCGGGTGACACCACCTTCAACCTGAGGGGTCAGCTTGTTGCGGAGACGGATGTTGGCAAAGGTGCCCCGGACCATCACCTCATGGTTGCCGCGACGAGCCCCGTACTGGTTGAAGTCCTCCGGGGCAATACCGCGCTCCTGCAGATACTTGCCCGCAGGGCTCTGGGCTTTGATGTTCCCAGCGGGGGAAATGTGATCGGTGGTGATGCTGTCACCAAGCACCGCCAGTACACGAGCGCCCCTCACGTCAAAGAAGCCTGGAGGAGTCTTGCTCATACCGTCAAAGTAGGGGGCCCTCTTGATGTAGGTGGAAGCCTCGTTCCAGGTGAAGGTTTCTCCCGCAGGAGCTTGGATTGCTTGCCACCGGGCATCGCCAGCAAACACATCACGATAGGCGCGCTCATAGAGCTCGCGGGTGACGGCACGAGCCTCCTGGTGAGTAGGCCAGATGTCCTTGAGGAATACAGGCCGACCGTCGGAGCCGATACCTACTGGCTCGGTTTCCAAGTCAATGTCCATGGTCCCTGCCAGCGCGTAGACTACGACGAGAGGCGGGGAGGCAAGGTAGTTCGCCTTGACCTCGGGGTGGACACGACCTTCAAAGTTCCGGTTGCCGCTCAGCACGGCGGTGACCACCAGATCCTTCTCGGTGATGGCTGCGGAAACCTCCGGCGGTAGGGGGCCAGAGTTACC
>JANWXX010000055.1 GCA_025057345.1 Polyangiaceae bacterium
GCGCGCCCTGCCAGAACGACATAATTTGCAAGGATGGGCTCTACTGCGATTGGGAGAATGGTACCTGCGCGAAGATACGCCCGGCGGGAGCCCCTTGCTCTGCGGGGAACGAGTGTGGCAAGGAGGGGAGCTGCCAGCCCACGAACGGGGGAGGGTTTGCCTGTGCTCCGCTACCGAAGGAGGGAGAGTACTGCTACCTGGACTGTGCCGAGGGTCTTCGATGCCAGTGGGATCTGACAAAGAGTACCTGCCTGCCAGGAATTTGTACCCAACTCTGAACTTGCCCCTTTCCTCTCTTGGGTGCTAGGGCCCAAGCGCGCATGGATTTTGTCCTGGCGGTTGTTCATTTCTCCGAGTACCTCAGCACCGAGCGGAACGCCTCACCTCACACGGTAGAGGCTTACAACCGGGATCTGGAGCAGCTTCGGAGGTTCCTCTTGGAGCGGAGCCCTGAAGCCCTAGAAGATGTAGAGCGGATCGACTTGTTTGCGTTGCGGGCCTGGCTCTCTTGGTTGGCGCGGCAGGTGACCAGTGCCACGGTGGCTAGGAAGGTCGCCTCCACCCGGGCCTTCTTTCGCTTTCTGGAGAAGCGAAGACTGCTTCGGAAGAACCCCGCCAAGATGCTGGAATCCCCAAAGATCCGCCGGCCTCTTCCTACCTTTCTCAACGTGGAAGCAGCACGAGAGGTCGTAGAGGCCCCCAGCAGTGAAACCGTTGATGGGCTTCGAGATCGGGCGATGCTTGAGCTGCTCTATGGGGGAGGGTTGCGGGTGAGCGAGCTAGCGGGGCTCCGCATCGGCGACGTGGATCTGGCTCAAGGCGAGGTACGGGTGTTGGGCAAGGGGCGTCGGGAGCGCCTAGTGCCGGTTGGTCCGGCTGCTGTAGAAGCGGTTCGCCGCTGGTTGACCCGTCGCTGCGAGCTGGTTTCCGCTACGGTGCCCACGGATGCCCTCCTGCTCAACGCCCGGGGAGCTCCCCTCTCGGTGCGTCGTATCCAGCTTCTGGTGCAGCGTTATGGGGCCCTCGGCGCGGGCCGCTCTGACCTCCATCCGCACGCCCTTCGCCACACCTGCGCCACCCATATGCTCGACGGTGGTGCTAGCCTCCGTGCCATCCAAGAGCAGCTTGGTCACGCTAGCTTGGCTACCACCCAGCGCTACACCCATGTCTCCCTGGAATCGGTGCGGCGTGTCTACGAGGCTGCTCACCCGCTGGCGCGCCGTGTCTCCAAGGGGTAGTAGGGATGGTACCTTGGAACGACAGGGTTTGCGCTTGGGCTGCACGCCTAGCCCTGGCAATCTTTGGGGCTGCCCTGGCCGGTCTTGTCGTTGCGCTCCTAGACGCGATCTATGCCCTTGCAGGCGGGGGCAACCTGTCCTTGGCCGAGCTTTGGATCGTTGAGGGTGGGCTGATCATCCCATGGGCATGGTTGGTGGGGGCGGCGGTGGGAACGGGGCTGGTGGTGCTGGAGCCCGACCGGGCTAGGACGCTGGCGTCGACTTGGCAGGATCTGGAGGCTACGGCCGGGTACCGTGGGGCAAAGGCTGGTGCACTGGTGGCAGCGCCACTGGCGGCGTGGGTGTGGGTGACATTGACGGCGCACACCGCGCGACGGTTGTTCGCAGAAGAGAGTCCTCCCCTACAAGTGGGGGCAGTGCTGGCTGCAGCCACGGTGGCATGGGGAGCGGTGCTGGGGCTTGGTACGATAGCGGTAGGTAGGTGGCTAGGAAGATTCCTTGGAGAGCGAGTACATCCGGGGGCAGCGCTGTTGGGAGGTACAGCCCTGGCTGCGGCACTGTTGGCATGGGGAATCGTATCTGGGACCACGGCAGGAGAGGGGGGAGTGCTCGGGATCTTTGGGGTGTTGAGGCGTTCTGAGCTGGATTTGCGAGCGCCTGGGTTGCTGCTGTTGATCGCAGCAGGAGGGGGGCTAGGTCCGGGGTTGCAGGGACGACTCTTTGCTCCGCTGGCAGCAGCCCTGGCGGTGTTGCCGATGGCGTTGGTACTTAGGGCGCCCAGGTCACTGGACGCCTCCAGTGCGCTGACGAGGTTGGTGGAGGGGTCCGCTCCGCTGGGGAAGGTGGCGCTACGAGGGCTGCGTCGGCTGACGGATCGAGACCGGGACGGATTTAGCCGCACCTACGGAGGAGGTGACTGCAACGACGGCGATGCACAGGTCTACCCGACGGCGGTGGACGAACCTGGTAACGGGTTGGATGAGGATTGTTCGGGCAGCGATACAACTCCACCATCCCCTCCCTCCGCAGCGCCTCCGCCTGCACCGGGGGTGAAGGCGAAGATACCCGAGGGGCTGAGCGTTCTGCTGCTCACCGTCGACACGTTGCGGTACGACCTCGGATACATGGGGAACCCACGACCTGTATCACCTAACCTGGATCGTCTGGCGGCACGTTCCACAGTCTTCGAGATTGCGTACTCGCTAGCCTCCTACACGGGCAAGAGCGTGGGGCCCATGATGATGGGGAAGTACCCGTCCGAGTCCCACCGGGGGTGGTCCCATTTCAATGCATTCACGAAGGAGGATATCATGGTGGCGGAGCGGCTCCAGAAGGCCGGGATCCGCACCCTGAGCGTGCAGGCCCACTGGTACTTTCACAAGTGCTGTGGCCTCGACCGGGGGTTCGATATAGTGGATATTTCAGCAGCACCACCGCCGGGGACACAGATCGATGCGGATGCGAGCGTCACCGGGGACAAGGTAACCGATGCAGCCATCCGACGGCTGTCGGAAGGGTATGGGGGCAAGGATCGCTTCTTCGCTTGGGTCCACTACATCGATCCTCACGCCGACTACCTGAAGCACCCGGAAGGCCCTGATTTTGGCCGTAGTCAGCGGGATCTTTACGATGGAGAAGTTGCGTTCACCGATCAGCAAATAGGGAGGCTCCTTGACTTCGTAGAGAAGCAGCCGTGGGGGAATAAGGTGGCCATCATCGTCACGAGCGACCACGGCGAAGCCTTCGGTGAGCACAAACTGATCCGCCATGGCTTCGAGGTGTGGGAGGAACTCGTTCGCGTGCCCTTGCTCGTGTACATTCCTGGAGGAAGGCCCTCGCGTATTAAGGTCCGCCGTAGCCTGATTGATCTGGTACCGACGATCCTAGATCTCTTCCAAGTACATCACGATCCTAGCGGCTCTCCCTTCGATTTTCCCTCCGGTAGATCATTGCTCCCAGACATATTCCTAGAAGAAGGGCAGGTTCCCGAGGCACGCCCGATCTTTGTCGACATGCCTGCAGGGCCCAACAACGATGAGCGGCGGGCCTTCTATGTAGGTGATCGCAAGCTCTACATCTCCAGTGGTGTTAGCTACCAGCTCTTCGACCTGGCCTCCGACCCAGGGGAGAAGTCCGATCTCTCCGGTGATAAAGAAGCCTTGGCGGAGATGAAGTCCCGCTACGAGGCCTTCAAGGGCACGCTCCGGGAGGTCCGTGTCAAGCCCATCCCAAAGTAGGGGTCCGAAGTAGGGGTATGCTCGGTCCCTGCCAGGCTCCTAGCCTCTTGGCGAGGTGGGCTTTGGCCAAGGTCCGTGTGTGCGAGATTCCCTGTGTAAGCTCCAGACGTGCTACGTCTAAGGCAGCATGAAGAAGGCCACGCTCCTTGCTCCCTCCCTTGTCCTGGCCCTCGCAGGCACCGGCTGTGGTGCCCCCGCAGCACCCTTCAACCAGATGCCTCAGTCCCAGGTGACGGTGTATCGTCTGCAGAACTTTCCGCCCATAGCCACTGCGGCACCGGCCGCTGGTGGTCTCCCACTGCCCTTTCCAATTCCGCAGGAAATCACGAGCTGGATAGGCAGTGGCGCCAATGGCCTACCCATCCAGGCGTTCTGTGGATTGGGTCTCCCGCTGCCCGGTTGTACTCCTGGCACAACTCCTGGCGTCTCTCAGCCTGCTCCCGATGCTCCGCGCTTTCACAACTTTCGTATCCTAGGCCAATCTCCCATCAGCAACGAAAGCGACAAAGAAGAATTGGCTAAAATCCTCGGACGAGAGGGCAACTTTGAAACCCCCTCCAACTCCTGCATGTATCCAGAATATGGTATCAGCTTTGGTGTTCCTCAGAACGATTTGCTAATCTCCCTTTCCTGTCACCGGGTTGAGGCCAAGTACTTCCAGTGGCCATTCAGCGTTAACGGAATCAAGAGCAACACCCAAGAAAAGCTGGCCAACATTTTTAAGAGATTGCCTCTGTATTGATTGGAGGCAGATGGCCAAGCTCTATTTCCGCCATGGAACGGTCAGCAGCGCTAAGACCATGAACCTACTGGCGGTGGCCCACAACTACCGCTCCCAGGGCAAGCGGGTGATCCTGATCAAACCTCGCCTCGACACCCGCTGGGGTCAGGAGGTCATCCTTTCCCGATCAGGGCTCGAAGCTCGGGCCGATCTGCTGGTCGACCCGGATACCCGCCTCGATCCAGAGCGCTTCGAGGGGCTCGACTGCGTGCTGGTGGATGAGGCCCAGTTTCTCTCTCCGGCTCTGGTCGAGCAACTCCGGGATCTGACCCTGCGCCCTGGCCTCCCAGTGATCTGCTACGGGCTGCGTACCGACTTTCGTACCCGCCTTTTTGAAGGCTCTCGGCGGCTCCTTGAGCTTGCGGATAGCATCGAGGAGGTCAAGGTGACCTGCAAATTCTGCAACCGCAAGGCCATCTTCAACATGCGCCTTGTCAACGGTCAGCCTACGGTGGAAGGGGCGCAGATCGAGCTAGGGGGGGATGATAAGTACGTTCCCTCCTGCGCCCCGTGCTACCGGGCGCGGCTGCCCATCGCCGCGGGGTGACCCCTCAGATCGCCTCGGGGCTAGTGATGCGTCCTGCGATGGCACTGGCGGCGACGACCAGGGGACTAGCCAGGTAGACCTTGCCAGGTCCGCTGCGTCCGGGGAAGTTGCGGTTGATGGCCGAGACCGTCACCTCGTCGGGGGATTCGGAGACGCCGGGGCCCGCCTTGATGCAGGCACCACAGGAGGGGTCGATCAGTTCGGCCCCGGCCTTTTCGAAGATCTCGATGTAGCCCTGCTCCTCGGCATAACGCCGGATGTCCTGGGAACCGAACTGGATGAACAGGCGAACGCCATCGGCCACCCGTTGCCCCTTCTCGACGGCCCGCCGGAGCACCGAAGCGTACATGTCCATGTCCGCTTTCTTCCCTCCGGTGCACGAGCCTCCGTAGGCGATGTTGATTGGTGGGGAAGATTCTTGGATCGTCGTGAGCGGGACACCGTTGCGGGGGTCGCCGGGGGTGGCGACCATGGGAACCAGCGTGCTGAGGTCAATCTCGAAGGTGGCGAGGTAGCAAGCGCCCTCATCCGCCTTGACGATGCGGCGACGCACCTCCTCCGGTTCGAGACCTCGCTGCTTCGCCAGGTAATCGACCACCACCTCGTCCGCCTCAATGATCCCAGTGAAGCCGCCGGCCTCGACCGCCATGTTGGTCAGTGTGGAGCGTTCGTCGAGAGGCATGGCGGCGACGCCTTCGCCTGCGAACTCCAGCACCTTCCCGATGCCCTGGCCGCTCTTGAAGAAATCTTGCGACAGGATGTAGAGCATGACGTCCTTGGCGCAGACACCGGGAGGCATCTTGCCCCGGAGAACGAAGCGCACCGTCTCTGGCACCGTGACCCGCACGTCCCGGGTGTACCAGGCGTTGGCCATGTCGGTGGAGCCGACGCCAAAGGCGAAGCAGCCGAGGGAGCCAGCCATGCAGGTATGAGAATCGGTGCCTGCCACAAGCTGCCCCGGAAGGGCAATCTCCTCAATGACCTTGTTGTGGCAGATGCCCTCCGAACCTACCAGATTTCCGTCGCGGAAGACCTCCCCGTATAGCTTGATGCCCTGCTTTTTCGCAAACGCTTCCTGCACTGTGGCTAGACTCTGTGCCTGCTCGCGGAGCCCCATCTTGAGGTGCGCTGGGGGCATGACCTTATCGAGGAACGTCAGGTGATCCCGGAAGGCGAAGACACTCGCCGGATCATTGACCCGGGCTTCGGGGCCGAAGCCCTTGCGGAACAGCGCCTCGGCCATGGGGGTGACATACTCGTGGCTGAAGCGCACGTCAGTGCGGACGAAGAGCGCGTCGCCAGGCTTCACCGCGGGTACGCCCAGCTTTCCTGCTTGCGCATCCACCACCGCATGAGCTGCGATGATCTTCTCGCAGAGAGTCATAGGTCGAGGGGGTGTCTCCACAGGGGGCGGGGACACCTGACCTGCCATCCGGGCCCGGTTGTAGGCGAAGAGCCCACCATAGAGAATGATCGAGGCAGAGATTGGATCACGACCTCGGGTAAACTCTTCGATAGGAATCTCTTCGCCCCGCTCCAGACGTTCCAAGATGCCGAAATCGGTCGTCGTCAGGAGTCCGATGTTTTCCGCGTTCTGGCCGTAGATCTTCTCAATGTTCCGCGCTACCACCAGCTGTACGCCAGCTCCTAGCTCCGAGTAGGGCGCCGTCTCTCGCGAGGAGCCGCACCCCTTGGAACGCCCGCTCACGATGACCTGGAACCCGCCGTTCTTGATCGTATCCTTCTCGACGACACCACCTCGCAGGCCCACCAAGCAATAGCTGGCCAATGTCTCGTCATAGTAATAGCAAACCCACCCAGGGGTGATCTCGTCGGTGGAGATGTTGTCGATCAGCTTCCGATTTGGGTCGTAGGAGAGGACGATTTTATCTTGAAGCTGTGCCTTGAGTTGGGTGAGATCTTCCGTCAAGTAAAGGATCTTACCGGTAAGGCGCAGCGAGCGCCGGGGGGAGAGGGAGGACATGGCTCAAGAAGTCGGGGGATGCACTGGGGAAGCTTTCTGAGAGCATCACGGTACCTCACCGGGCTCCTTCGGCCAAGCCTCCCCTGGCCAGGGGTGGTGCGATGTGCCCCCACCCGTGGATCAAGAAATCCCCATCCCAAGGAGGCCGTTGCGACCGGGAAAGGGCCAGCGTAACGTCTGATGTCGCCGGAGCCAACCATGAAACGAACACCTTTTCTCCACCTCCTCGCCTTGACCGGGGCCCTCGCTGCTTGCAAGGACGCAGGCGACGAAGCCCCTCCGCCGTCCTCCCAACTTCCCAAGAACACCACGACCTTCTCCAACGTGGCGGTCAACCCGAGGGCTGCCTGGACGACCGCAAAGCAGCGGGACACGGTGAAGATCGAGGCGGCCCGGCTGATCTTCCCCGCCTCGGGGAACGACGCGCTCCTCAAGAAGAAGGCGGGGGACATCCTGGTCAGTGACCGCAGCACCAAGGGGAACAACCCGGACGGGTTCATGCGAAAGGTGGTGTCCGTTCGCACGGAGGGAGACACCATCGTGGTGGACACGGAGCCGGCCTACCTCAACGAGGTCATCGTTGGGGAGTTCAACATCGTGGCCGAGGCAGGGGATCTCCGGGTGATGACCCCAGAGGAACTTGGTGCAAGCGCTGCCAATTACGATCTCTCTGCCCCAGGGCTCGCTCCTCAGGGGGAGGTCTCGGCCAGCTTCAACCTGGGAAATGAGGTCAAGGATCTCAAGCTCTTCGAGTTCAAGATCGGCGCCATGGATATCCCGGTGAGCGATGGCCAGATCGGGGTAAGCATCGGCGGCTCCGCGAAGGTAAACGAGGCTTCCTTCTACTTCAAACCCAGCATCCGGGTGGGCGGCGAGATCGGGGTCCCGGATGGGTTCTGGGACAAGTTCAACCCGGTCAACTATGTCCAAAAGTTCCATGTGATCGCCAAGGGTCAGGTCGACACGAAACTGGTGGTTAGCGGCAGCGCGGCGGTCACCGTGGAGGCAGCTCCAGAGAAGTACAAGAAGGAGATGAAGGACTTCGCCGCCAAGGTGAACGACCGTATCAAGCAGCTCAACCCGCCATCGGCCATCAACCTGCCGATCATCAAGTTGCCCTTCGTCGGCCCACCACTCCCCACCCCCGTTGGTCCCATTCCCCTCACCTACGAGTTCTCCATGGAACTCGTTTGCACAGCTGCCATCGCCGGAGGCTTCGAGGCAGATTTTGGGTACTCTGGCTCTGCCATCGCCGAGTTCGGGACCATCTATCAAAAGGGGCAAGGCTGGAGCCCAGTCAAGAACTTTGACCTCCAGATCACCAAGATTGGCCCCAACTGGAAGGCCAATGGATCTGCCGAGATCAAGTGCGCTCTCGAACCCAAACTGGCCACCAAGATCGCTGGATTTGCAGGCCCCTTCCTCAAGGTCTCTGGCTCCCTCGGGATCAAGGGCGAGTACAAGGAAGAGTGCCCTGAAGATGGCTCGGAAGGGAAGCCTAACCCATCGCTGGGGGCATCCATTGATGCCGGATTTGGCGTCTCACTGGGGGCCGAGGCAAAATTCAACATCCTCTCGAAGGAGATCAAGCTCGGAGAGGCTTCCTTCAGCCTCTACGACAAATCCTGGAATCTCTGGAAGACCGACCCCTATCTTGCCCTGCCCAAGAGCTGGGCCCTCGGCTATTGCGCTGGCGAGGAGCCGATCGGTCAAGGCGGAACTGGCGGTTCTGGTGGCAGCGGCGGCACCGCAGGTAGCGGCGGTGCAAGCGGCGGCTCTGGAGGTTCCAGCGGTGGAACTGGAGGGACCGCGGGAAGCGGCGGCTCCTCCGGGGGAAGCGGTGGCTCTTCTGGCGGGACAGGTGGGAGCAGCGGGGGTTCCGGGGGAAGCTCTGGCAGCGGGGGTTCCTCCTCGGGCACCTGCGGCAACGGGAAGATCGACGCGGCGGTCGAATTCTGCGATGGCAACGACTTCGGCGGCAAGACCTGCGCGTCGGTCACCGGCAGCCCCGGCGCCACCGGCAACCTCACCTGCACCGCCCAGTGCACCATCAGCACCGCAAACTGTGACCTCGGCGCTGTCTGCGGGGACGTGTGCACCGAGAGTACCAAGCCCCAGAAGCCCGAGTGCGGTGGTTGCCAGCAGAAGGTGTGCGCCGCCAACCCATACTGCTGCGAGATCGAGTGGGATCTCGTCTGCGTCGAGGCTGCCAAGTCCCAGTGCGGGATGTGCAACTGATCCGTGGAGGAGGTGCGATCATGAAACGGCTTCTTCGAGACACCCGCGGTGCCAACCTGGTCGAGTACATCATCCTCGTCGGGATGATCGCCCTCCTCTCCATTGGCGCCTTCAAGGTCTACCAGAACAAGGTCCGCGGGAAGGTCGTCGAGCAGGCGAAAACCACCGGCGCCATCAATCACGGCTCGGGGAACTGACTCAGCGTTCCGGACAGAACTGGCACTCCGTCGGCCGCGGTCTCGACGTGAGCGGTACAGCCTCTCCGTCTTCGTCTGCCATGTAGAGCTTGTACTGCTCGCAATCATCGACTTGCAGCCTCCGCAGGCACACCTCTCCATCGTGCACCAGCGGCACGCACCCCTCCGGAAACGCTGGCTCCAGCCCGGGCTCTCCCTCGCAAGCCCGGGTACAGCTTTTTGTGGTTAGCCCACATCGTTGACAAGCTGCGCAATCGAGAGCGTCCATGGCACGGAAGAAAAGCTCCACATTGCGCAGCTCCTCCGGTGGCTTTCCGCAGCTGCCGATGTCTCCCGGCGTTGGCGCCGTTGCCATCCCCCCCAGCATCATTCCCAGTAGGATCGCGCGCCGGTTCACGGGAGTGCCTCCCAATCGATCACCACACCCGCCTGGAACGAGAGCAAGGGGACCAGGGTGGCTGCTACCTGCCGAGTGGCTGCTCCGTAGTATGCCGCACCTACCAGCTCTGCGTTCAGACCGAACAGCCCCGACACCATGTAGACTCCGCCCGCTCCCAGCTCTGCTCCCACATTCACTTCCGGGCTCGTTACGATCGATGGTCCAAGCCGGCCGTAGAAGGCATGTCCTCGGTCAAAGCGCCATAGGTAAGCGTAACTTGGTGCGATCACGGTCTGATCGATGCCTGTCAACGCCGCTGCGTGGTGTACCCAGAGCCCGTGCTGTCCTCCCCACGGCAACCCTAGGAAGACCCCGAGGGATAGATCAAGGTAAGCTGCTGCAAGGGAGACCGATTCGGGTGTTTGGCCCAGCGGTTCTTCCAAGCGGAACGGGTTGTTGAACCGAAGAGAGCGGCCTACACTGGCTGTCCCAAGGAGGTGAAGGTAAGGGCCTCGCTCCTCGGCAGAAGCAGGGGAGGTGAGAAGCAGGAGCAGGAGGAGGTACCTCACCCCCCACCCCCCTCTCCCGGGTGGGTCGAGAGGGGAGGCCACTGGACTTGCACGACCACCGGTTCGCCCTCGATTTCCACCTTTTTGATCTCACCAAGGGGGGGCATCGTTGGGGGGAGGCCAATCGAGAAACCGCCGGGAGGGATCAACACGTTCTGCTCGATAACCTCGCGGAATTCCTCGAAGGCTGCCTGGAGCTCTGCGCTCTCCGTTGCTGCCCACACCGCAGGTATACGTGCCTCGTAGGCGATCTTCCGCTCCTTGCGCATGGTTTGGAGCACACTCTGGAGCTCCCGGGCCAACCCTTCTCGCTTCAACTCAGGAGTCACTTGGGTATGGAGGATCACTACACCCACCTTACCTCCTGCGGCAGCAAACCCTTCTGCAGCCTCTACAGCAATCTCGATGTCCTCGGGGCCGAGGAGAAGAGGTTCTCCGTCGATCTCGAAACGGATCTGCCCGTGGTTAGCCATCTCCGCGCGGAGCGCTCCGGCATCTGCCCGCTCAAGAATCTGCTTCACTTGCTGGACTTTCTTCCCTACCTTGGGGCCCAGAGCCTTGAAGTTGGGCTTGAGCCGATAGCAGACCTCCTGCCCTTCAGAGCCAGGCTCTAGCAGGGTAAGCTGCTTGACATTCAGCTCGTCGAGGATGAGCGCCCGGTGAGGCTCGATACTGGCGCGGAGATCTTCCTGGGAGAGCACGATGTCGAGACGGGCAAGGGGCTGACGCACCTTCACCTTGCTGGCGTTTCGAACCTGCAATCCGAGGGAAACCACCTCGCGCACCGCGGCCATTTCTGAGGAGAGCCGGGGGTCAAGGAGAGAAGAGTCGACGGAGGGGAAATCCTCCAGGTGGACACTGCGACGGGCGCCAGGAATGCCGGGTTGGACGACGAGCCCCTGGTAGAGCTGTTCGGCGAAGAAGGGAGTAAAGGGGGCGATCAGCAAGGAAAGGGTGGCAAGGCAGTGGTGGAGGGTAGCGTACGCAGCACGCTTGTCATCCCCCATCCTTTCGCCGGCATCAGGCCCCCAGAAGCGTTCGCGGCTGCGGCGGAGGTACCAGTTGCTTAGCGCCTCGACGAAGCCCATCAATCGTTGTGCCGCTTCGTAGGATTGATACCGGTCGAGTGCGTCGGTAACTTCCCGAATGGTGAAAGACAGTTCGCTGAGGATCCAGCGACAAAGTAGCGGGCGCCTGGAGGGAGGCGGCGCAGTCATGGTGGGTGTCCAGCGGTCGATGTTGGCGTAGATCGTGAAGAAGCTGTAAACGTTCCGGAGCTTGACCAAGAAGTCTTTCTGGAGAGCTCGTACGTTGCTCAGTGCGTGACGGGTGTTGGTCCAGGGCGGGGAGCTGGCATAAAAAAACCAGCGGAAGGCGTCGGCGCCAGGGGGTGGCGTGGTTGGGTCTTCCAGGTAGAGGCGCGCTTCGGTGGGCAGCGAAGGCACATCCGAGGGCTTGATCTTCAGCGCGTTCTCTGGAGGAACGAGGCCCATCGCAGCTAGGTCGTCAGGATGCAGCAGCACCTTGCGCCGAGGTAGCTTCTTCGCCTCGCTCTTCTCAAAGATAGGAACGATTTGGAAGTCTCGGAGATCGTCGGGGCGATCCCGGCGGTGAGCCTTCCCCGGAACTGCCTTCCCTGCTGCGGCATCTCCGAGGTCGAGCCCCTCGTAATCCTCACTGCAGATGAGTGCTGTGCCAGGCTTCACCAAGTGAGCCCACTCCGTTGTGGAACCGTCGACGACAACGAAGTCCATTCCGACCCGCTCTAGGATCACGTCCGGCGGGGTGTAATTCCCCTTCGACTTGGATTCCTTCTTCCCTTCTTTGTCACAGACGTGGCCCAGTACTATGCAGGATCGGTAAGGGTGAGGTAGCTCGACACCAGCACGGAGGTCGTATTTCTTCTGGTTCTCTTCGTCAAACAGGAGGGTCGAAACCATGAGCAGCGAATAGAACCAGCCACGGGTCTGATCGATAGCCTCGCTGATGAAGTCCGCAGGGAATGCCTCTCGCAGTTTCTCGTGGCTCCCAGGCTGGTGAGGGAAGCCCCACTGGGCAAAAGGCATGCAGCCCGAGTCGAACCAGCAATCAATCACTTCGGGAACTCGTCGGTAGATGCCCTCGATGCCTTCGAGTTCGAAGGTGACCCGATCGATCCAGGGCTTGTGAACCAGCAAGTGGTGTGCCTGTTGTTCGTCCGCGATGGCAGCGGAGACCTCCGCCTCGACGGCAGCCAGATTGCAGTTCTTCTGCGCCCGTAGCTCGGCCAAACTCTCTATGGCGACGAAGCGCTGAGGGTGATCCTCGGGGAGCGCTTCGTTCTGCCAGATGGGTAGGGGTGTGCCCCAATAGCGCTCCCGGGAGAGCGCCCAGTCGACGTTATTCCGCAGGAAGTCGCCGAAGCGCCCCTCCCGGATGTGCTCCGGGAGCCAATGGATCGCCTGGTTGTTCTCCAGAGCTCGCTCGATTTTCGAGGTTGTCCGTACGTACCAGGCAGGTCGGGCGAATTGGATCAGTGGATCACTGTCGGCGCGCCAGCAGAAGGGATACTCGTGCTGATATTGCTCGACGAGGAGCACCTTCCCCTCCTGCTTCAGCTGGTGCTGGATGTCCTTGTCTGCGTCTTTCACCCAGCGCCCTGCGTAGGCAGTGAGTTCATCAAGGAAGGTTCCGTCGGCCTTGACTGCGCAGAATAGCTCCAGATCCTCGCCGAAGGTCCGCTGGAGCCGCTGGAATGCCCGGTTATCGTCCTCGCCGAAGGCGGGGGCAATGTGGACGATACCTGTGCCGGTGCTCAGTGTAACGAAGTCCTCCCCTAGCACCCGCCAGTACTTCCTCTCACCCGTTGTTGTCCGATCATCGGCATGATTTCTATAGTAAAGATCAAACGGAGGTATATAGAGTTTCCCTATAAGATCGGAGCCTTTGCAAGAGAATCCCTCGACGAGGGTACCTTTCATTTTCCTTGCCAGCTCTGGGGCGAGGGCGCCAGCGACGAGGCAGCGCCTCCCACCCACGTCGATGGCGACGTAGTCGGCATCGACCTTGACAGCGGCGTACATGTTGGAGGGCAAGGTCCAGGGGGTGGTGGTCCAAACGGCGAGGGCAGCTTCGCCAAGCCCAGGGATCTCGTCGACGAGATCGAAGGCGACGAAGAGGCTGGGGTCGAAGACGGTCTTGTAGCCCTGGCCGACCTCGCCGCTAGAGAGAGCGGTCCCGCCCTGTGCCCACCACCAGACGACCTTGTGGCCACGGTAAAGGAGCCCCTTCTTAAAGAGCTCGGCCAATGCCCACCAAACGCTCTCCACGAAGGCACGGTGATAGGTAACGTAAGCGTCTGGAAGGTCGACCCAGAAGCCGATGCGCTCGGTGAGTTTTTCCCAGTCGGCGGTGTAGCGGAAGACGGACTCGATGCATTTCCTGGTGAAGGGCTCGACACCATAGGCTTCGATGGCAGCTTTGCCGTGGATGTGGAGCTCTTTTTCGACCTCGACCTCCACCGGCAGGCCATGGGTATCCCAGCCGGCCTTGCGGGGGACACGAAAGCCGCGCATGGTTTTGTAGCGGGGGAAGAGATCCTTCATCACCCGGGTCAGGACATGGCCGTTGTGAGGGAGCCCATTGGCGGTGGGGGGGCCCTCGTAGAAAACGAAGGTAGGAGCACCTTGTCGGTGATTGAGCGTGGCCTCGAAGATGCGCTCCCGCTTCCAAAATTCGAGAATCTGCCGCTCGTCGCGGGGAAAGTCTAGGTCGGCAGGCACATGAGGGAACGTTCGGTCAGCCATGAGAGGCGGGGAGTCTGGCATAAAGAGGCGGCGATGAGCGAGAAGAAGAACGACACGGAGATCACGAGCTTTTTGCTGGTCCGGCACGGAGAGAGTGAGGCCAACGCGGGGGCTTACTTCGGTAGCCAGAGCGATGCGCCGCTGAGCGAGAAGGGGCGCCGGCAGGTTGTTGCACTGACTCAGGCGCTGCGTGAGGTCGCCGTGGATGCGATCTACAGCAGCGATTTGTCCCGGGCTCGGGATACCGTGGAGCCGCTAGCACGGGAGCGGGGCCTCCCCTTGGTGACCACGCCGAGGTTGCGGGAGCGGGACATGGGGGCGCTAACGGGCCTCTCCTTCGAGGAGGCGAAGGCCCGCTACCCGGAGCTATGGCGGGAGTTGGTGGCCCGTATGCCTTACGCAGCTCCTCCTGGGGGAGAGAGCCATGTTGCCCTAGCCCAGCGGGTTTCCTCGATACTGGACGAGTTGTTGGAGAAGCACCGAGGCCAAACCATCCTGATTGGATCTCACGGAGTTGCTATCAACCACATGCTGCGGCACTTGATGGGGATCCGCGACCCGCACCTGCCGCTGTGGTTCTCCGTGGACAACGCTAGCATCTCTCGGGTGGATCTCCACCGCCGCCACAACGTCGAAGCCCCCCGCCTCACCTATACCAACCGTGTTGCCCCCCCGGACGGTACCCCGATGAGCTTCTGATGGATGGCCCCTGCGTCTTTGCTCAATCCACGTTGGTGCAGTCGTCGGGCTTGCAGACTGCAGGGAGGCAGGTTTTGATAACACCGCCGCCGGCTTTAGGGGCACAACACGTTGCTCCAGAGCCACAATCGCTTGATGCTTTGCATCCGAGCTTCATGCAGAAGCCCTGGGGAGCACTGGAGTCGAGATCTTGGGTGCAGGAGAGGCCGCTGGCGCACTCCTTTCCACCCTTGGTACAGGGGGCACCGATGCCGACTTCGTTCGCTTGGACGGCCTTGCAAGCATCGCCGTTTCCACCTCCGCCGCTGCCGCCTGCACCCTCGCTGCTGTCCTTGATGCAGCCGTCAAGTTCCCCTGGAGAGGAGTGATAAAGGACGACGGCGCACATCTCGGTGTCGGAACTTTCTCCATAAGAGATGTCTTTGTCTAGCCTGTTGTACCAAGTGCATTCGAGGTGGAGCTTATCCGTTGCTGCGATTTTGACGGAAAGAGGCAAGATGGGCTGCTCATCGAAGAGCCACTTCTCCTCGAAGAGGATCTCCTGCCCAGGGGTTTCTCCCCGGCTTAGGCGGATCTTGGTTCCCATCTTGTGCATGTGGCCGAGGAACCCAAAGACATCCAGTTCCTTTCCAGGGGAGCAGCTCATGAGAGCACTCCCCTCGGAGCGAGCAGGGATGGTCAGGATCCGATTGTCTAGGCCGAAGATCCCCGCGGGCTTGAAGGGCAGGGTCGGATCTCGGGTCAACATCCGCATGGAGGTGGTGTCGGTGATAGGGTTCCCCGTGGCATTTTGCAGGTGAAGCTGCATCACGATCTGCTGCCCAGGAGCGAGCTTGATGGCGACCCCTTCAGGCATCGTCAATGGGGTCGTCAGCGCACCTGCTGCGTAGAGGGGAACCCAGGTCTGTTTGAAGAGCACTGGGCACTCGGAGAAGCCCTCCGGCTCATCGTTGGTCAACACCTTAGAGAACAGGATGTGGTGAGTCCCCTGTCCGTAGATGGGGCGCAGGCGAGTGACCACTGTGTCTGTGTTCTCCGGGAGACGCATGGTGTAGCAGTAGTACTTCTCCTCTCCAGGCTGGAGGGTGAAGGGCGAGCTCTTCAGTTCTATCTCTCCAGGATCCAGGGGGGGCGTTCGTGGGGGAGAAGGGGGGGGCGACTCCTCCTCCGCGGAACAACCGTGAGCGAGCGCGAGGGCAAACAGACTGAGAAGCGGAAGGATAGTCGTCTTCATCTTGAACCTCCAGGCGGACGGCAACGCAGCGTTGTTCCCGTATTCTTCCTGGGGAGAGACTAGCCGCGATAGTGTGCAAGAGAGCAGATAGAAATTCTATCGCTGCTCCCCGATCTCCTCCTCGTTGTCGCTTCCCCTCGGGTGTATTCTAGTCCCATCATGCGCAACTTCCTCATTCTCCCTCTCG